>CAMZLM010000125.1 GCA_947311485.1 uncultured Paracoccaceae bacterium | reverse complement strand
GATCGGGTTACCAATCTGGTGCTGCGCGGTATCTTTATGATGACCAAGCGGGAGCTTGACTGGTTTTACGGCGGCGGCGCGGGCCGGTTTTTTCCGAGCCAATGGGCAGAGTTCACCAAACTGGTCCCGAAAGAAGAGGCCAATGATTACATCGCCGCCTATGCCAGACGGCTTACAGGGGACAACGACGCGGAGAAAATCAAATTTGCCCGCGCCTGGACAGAATGGGAAAACGCGCTGGCGGTGTTGGAGCCAAAACCAACACGCGGGTCAACGCCGGCGTCCTATGCGCTGGCCTTTGCCAAAATTGAAAACCACTATTTCAGCAATGGCGGTTTTCTGCGCGAGGACCGGCAATTGTTGAATGACATGCACCGGATCGCCCATATTCCCGGTACTATCGTTCAGGGGCGCTATGACATGATCTGCCCACCGGAAACCGCCTTTGCCTTGCATGCCGTATGGCCGGCATCACGGCTGGTAATGGTGCCGGATGCGGGGCATGCGCTGTCGGAACCGGGGATTAGCTCGGCTCTGACAACGGTAATGGACGAGCTGTTTTAAAACCCTGCTGCCAGTTTTGAACCCTGATTGATCGCGCGTTTGGCATCAAGCTCCGCTGCCACATCCGCCCCGCCGATGACATGCGGTGTTTTACCCAGTGCCTCCAATGCATCCGCAAGGCTGCGTTCCGGCAATTGCCCAGCGCATAGCACAATCGTATCCGCCGCAATCAAACGCGGGTTTTCGCGCGCGTCTCCAGTGCTGATGTACAGGCCTTCGGGGGTGATTTTTTCGTAATTTACACCACCAATCATATCGACATTTTTCATCTTGAGCGTGGCACGGTGAATCCAGCCGGTGGTTTTCCCCAACCCTTTACCCAGCTTTTGCGCCTTGCGTTGCAGCAACGTCACCGCGCGTGCAGGTGGCAGTGGCTGGGGGCCGCTCGGGGACAAGCCACCACGGTTTTGTTCTGGATCATCCACGCCCCATTCCCGTTTCCACAGTTCCAAATCCTCGGTCGGGCTGGTTTCGCCCTCGACCAGAAATTCACAAACATCAAAACCGATCCCGCCGGCCCCGATAACCGCGACACATTTCCCGACCGGCACCTTGTCGCGCAACACATCAATATAGGACACCACATGCGGCAGGTCCTGCCCCGGAATTTCTGGATCCCGCGGGACCACACCGGTTGCGATCACGACCTCGTCAAAACCGTCCAAATCCGCAGCCGTGACATTTGTATTCAATCGAACGGTGACACCGGCCGCTGAAACCGCGTGTTTGTAATAGTCTACAAGGCCGATAAATTCTTCTTTTCCGGGTATTTGTTTGGCCATATTCAACTGACCACCTAGCGTGGGTGATTTATCAAAAAGGGTCACTTTATGCCCCCGCTGCGCCGCCACCAACGCCGTTGACAGACCCGCAGGGCCGGCACCGACAATAGCAACGGATTTCACGACCTTTGCCGGGAAATACACCAGATCGGTTTCGGCACAGGCACGGGGATTGACCAGACAGGAGGTCAACTTCATCGCGAATGTATGATCCAGACAGGCCTGATTACAGGCAATACAAGGCGTAATATCCGCAGACTTCGACGCCTTGGCCTTGGCAACAAAACGTCCATCAGCCAAAAATGGCCGCGCCATGGAAACCATATCCGCACACCCGTCGGCCAACACGGATTCGGCGATTTCGGGGGTGTTGATCCGGTTTGAGGTAATCACCGGAATCGACACATTACCCATCAGCTTTTTGGTCACCCACGAAAATGCACGGCGCGGTACCGAGGTGGCAATCGTTGGAATGCGGGCTTCATGCCAACCAATGCCGGTGTTGATGATCGTGGCACCGGCGGTTTCGATGGCCTGCGCCAACTGGATCACTTCGGCAAAGGTGGACCCATTCGGAATGAGATCAATCATCGACAACCGATAAATGATAATAAAGTTTGCACCCACAGCCGCACGGGTGCGGCGCACGACCTCTACCGGCATACGCATGCGGTTTTCATAGGATCCCCCCCATTCATCCGTGCGCTTGTTGGTATGGGTCACCAGAAATTCGTTCAGAAAATATCCCTCGGACCCCATGATCTCCACCCCGTCATAGCCGGCCTGCTGGGCGCGGGTGGCTGCGGTTACAATATCATTGATCTGTTTTTCAATGCCTTCGGCATCCAGTTCGCGCGGGGGAAAGGGCGAAATCGGGGATTTGATTGCCGAGGGAGCCACCGCCTTGGGCGTATAGGCATAGCGCCCCGCGTGCAGGATTTGCATCGCGATACGCCCGCCCTCGGCATGGGTGCGATCGGTGACAATGCGATGGTTTTCAACATCCTTATCCGTGAACAACCCCGCCGCCCCCGGCAAAACACCGCCTTCTTCGTTGGGGGCAATCCCGCCGGTCACCATCAGCGACACCCCGCCCGCCGCACGTTCGCCGTAATAGGCGGCGACCTTGTTCCAGTCGCCCGCTTCCTCAAGACCGGTATGCATGGATCCCATCAAAAACCGGTTGGGTAAGGTGGTAAAACCCAGATCAAGGGGTTCAAACAAATGCGGATAGAGTGGATGTGTCATGCAAAGCCCTGCCAAAAGTTCTCTTCCCTTGACCTTAGGCAGCTGTGGACGGTTTTGTCACCCCCGGACGCGGCGTCAGCGCATGGTTTCAATGCAATGCCGGCGAAATGCCCGTTTAAGCATGTCCAGTTCCGCCCGCAGCAGATCAATTTCACCGCGAATATCGTCTTCGACCGGATCACCCGTAATCAGGGAAAAGCGCCCCAGAATATCGGCCTTGCCGGCGAATACGAACAAAAAGGTTTGTACACCGTCCACAAGATATTCCATCGGAATATCGGCGCGCACCTGCCATGAATCGCCATCCTCGGTGATCGGCGTGACAGAAACCTCCCCCACGACATTTCCTTGGTGGATCATCTCAAGTGAAGGAGCCGGCTGCCCCTTGGCAGAGGCGGCGAGCACACCCTCGTACGTTCCACCAATGATCTTTTTTTTGGTTAGCCTGTATTTTACAGCCATGTTCAAAACCTCTTAGATACTTGCACGCGGGCGACGGATGAGTGTGATATCGCGAATCAACACTTGATTCATAGACGGGCTTTCGAAAATCAAATCAATCCACATGCTGTCACCACGGCTTTCATTAAACTGCGTGTAATACAGATCGAACTCCACCCATAGTTCCCGCGCCCCGACATCCAGTTCACGCACAATTTGTTCCGTATTGGGGCCATGTCGCAAATTCAACCGCGCAAACATTTCCTGAGGGCGTTCTGTTTCCAAAATCATATTCAAGCGTAACAGATGGTTGCGTTTAAGGCCCTGTACTGCTTCTGGCGGCATTTCGATGGCCAATGACAAGAAAGACCCGTCAAAATTTAATACGTCCATCCGAATACCAAAAGGCGCGAGGTCTTCTTCGCGTGTGTTTCGCACCTGCCGCAATGACAATTCACTGCGGTGGCAATCGTGGAAAATGGCCAGTTCATTCCCGATTCGCGTTTTACTGGCAATCGCGGCAAACCCCGATGGCGACACCGGTCCGACCCAGGCCTCCGGGCGGTGCGCCCATTCTGTGCGAGGGGGTTTGCGAATTGCATTGGACCCGATCACAGGCAGCGTGAGCCGCGACGTAGCCACGTGGTTAATGGCATCAATACGGCGTTTAAGCTGGTTTGCTTTGCGCCGCAATTCACGCAAATCAGAAAGCGACAGCCCCTTGGCCTTGCGGGATGCTGTTTGCCAATAGTTCAATTGACGTTTAAAAAAACGTTCCCCGGCAAATTGGCGTAAACGGTTGAGCATGCGTATTGTGGTCCAGAAAAATGATCGTGTAGAGTACAGATTACGATCTATGTGGAAACAATGCCAGATTAGACTTAACTATTTATTACCATTTTAAAAATATTATGGTGTCTCTGCCTTATTGCGGTACTGGATGTTTTCGGCAAAGGTTTTCAGCTGCCTCAACGCGCGCTTTGCGGACACTGTATTATTTTCAAAATTCACCATGGAAATGGCAACCATTCGCCCTGAAATCGGGAAAAACCCACGCCATTTGTCATTAACCGTATCCGGGATCACAGGGGCGGCTTGATCACGGACATAGACATATAATACCCCGTCAGCCTGAATCATTTCCTGAATCTCGACGCTTTTAGGGTCATTTGTACTGCTCAGAATTTTATGGCCATGTTCAGATTGGAAAAACGTCTCCAGCTTGGCGGGGGTCACATCCGCGCCAAAATCCGCTTCGCCGGTAATGCTCGCGATTAATAGCGCTTTGGTATCCGCGGTTTTCGGGTCACAGGGGCCAAGCACCACAAAAGCCGTCGTTTCGGTATTTTTGCTCTGACGTTTATTCACACAATATCCCGCAACATTTCCGATAATTACATCGGTTCCTGCCACGGTGACCGTTATTTCATCGTCCGGCTTTGCCATAAACGGCAACACCCGTTCCGCAATACAGCCGGACAACAACAACATCGCACCAAAGAGCAGCCCGCTCACGCGTTTAAATTGCATCGCCACTTACTCTTCCTCATTTGCCATTCTGGCCCCGGAGCCTTGCCATCACCCCGAGCGCGCAATAGACCGTTCAGGGCATATTTGTGCCTACTTCTGCTGCAGGTTAGGGCGTAAGAACGATCATTTTGCAAGGGTAATCAGACATGCCGTCATTGAAAAATCACAAATTCGATACCTTTGTCGCCCCCGCCAAAGCCCACAAAAGCGGTTGGATCCTTGTCTTGGGAATGGTGTTAATTGTCTTGTTCTATCTGGAGTTTATGTACCTGATTGTTTTTCTGTTTTCCCTTGTGATGGGCGTAGGCGACACAATTCCTGCCAAATTTGGCTGGGTGATGCGTTTGCTTGCCACTCAGGACACGCCACTAGCCATGGTGGCGACACTTGCCACGTTCATCGGAATGCTTGGATCGGTTCTGCTTACGGCTTGGATCTTGCGGAACAGATCACCGCGCAGCCTGTTGGGCAAGGGACCTATCCTGAGGAACATGTTCATTGCAGGCGGTATTCTTGCGGCCTTGCTCCTGTCCGGCACGGTTGTCATGCACCAACTTCTGGACATGCAGCCAAACCTGCCCCCCCTGGCGTGGCTAAAATGGCTGCCTGTTGCGCTGCCTTTGCTTTTCATCCAGATCTCCGCAGAGGAGCTGATTTTTCGCGGCTATCTGCAACAGGAACTGGCCGCCCGTTATTCCGGCCCAATGATTTGGATGCTGGTTCCGTCGCTGGTGTTCGGGGCTTTGCATTGGGATTCTGAACAATTCGGGCCGAATACCTGGCTGTTGGTGGTTGGAACCACGTTGTTTGGCCTGTTTGCTGCCGATGTGACCGCACGCACGGGTAATCTGGGGGCCGCGATCGGGTTGCACTTTGTGAACAACTTTTTTGCGCTTTTCGTGACCTCGATTGATGGCTCGATGACGGGTCTGAGCCTCTTTCTGACGCCTTTCACACCTGACAACCACGCCGCACTGCGTATTATGTTGTTATGGGACATCGGGCTTGTTGCGCTTGCCTATGGGGTTTATCTGGCCGTTATGCATTTGAAACGCAGGCGGTGATTGCATTCAGGGCGCGCTGACCTTATGTAACTGCGCACGGTACACACTTATAACGGGGCTATTATGAACTGGATATCCAACTACGTTCGGCCAAAGATCAACTCACTGTTTTCGCGCCGCGAGGTGCCGGAAAATCTTTGGACCAAATGCCCTGAATGCGGCACCATGCTTTTTCACCGTGAACTCACCGATGGGCTGAACGTTTGCCAGAACTGCGACCACCACCTGCGCATTACCCCGCGCGAACGGTTTGCCGACCTGTTTGATGGTGGGCTATTCACCGAGGTAAACGTCCCCGCCCCTGTGGCCGACCCGCTGGGCTTCAAAGACCAGAAAAAATATCCGGACCGGATGAAAGCCGCAATCAAGAAGACCCAGGAAAACGAAGCAATGCTGGTGGCCGAAGGTGACATGGGCCGCACGCCTGTTGTGATGGCCGCACAGGATTTCGGTTTTATGGGCGGTTCCATGGGGATGTATGTAGGCAATGCCATCATCGCCGCCGCCAAACGGGCAATCAAAAAGAAATGCCCGATGATCCTGTTTTCCGCCGCCGGTGGCGCGCGCATGCAGGAAGGTATCCTGTCCCTGATGCAAATGCCCCGCACCACCGTTGCCGTGCAAATGCTGAAAGAGGCCGGCCTGCCCTATATTGTGGTTCTGACCCATCCGACAACCGGCGGCGTGACCGCCAGCTATGCCATGTTGGGCGATGTGCATATTGCCGAACCCAACGCCCTGATCGGGTTTGCCGGTCAACGGGTGATCGAACAAACCCTTGGCGAAAAACTGCCCGAGGG
>CAMZLM010000124.1 GCA_947311485.1 uncultured Paracoccaceae bacterium | reverse complement strand
CCGAAAAACAACCCTGTCTGGACCCCGCTTTGAACAACTCTCCGCAGGGAAACCAGTCCGGGCCTTTACCGCATTAAGAATCAAACCGGCGTAATACCAAAACCGCATTCAGCCCGCCAAAGGCAAAAGCGTTGGACAGGGTTGCCGAAACATCGGCCTGACGCGCGGTATTGGGCACCACATCCAGCGGGCAATCCGCATCCGGTGTTTGAAATCCGGCCGTGGGGGCAATCATGCCACTGCGCAACGCCCCGATGCAGGCCAGTAATTCCACCGCCCCCGTGGCCCCGATCAAATGGCCATGCATGGATTTTGTCGAGGATACCAGCGGCGGTTTTTCCCCGAACACCTGTAAAATGGCGGCCGATTCTGTTTTATCATTGGCCTTGGTGGCGGTGCCATGGGCGTTGATATAACCGATGTCACCCGCATTCATCCCCGCGTCGGCCAGCGCGGCCCGCATCGCGCGTTCGGCACCTTGCTGGCTTGGCACGACAATATCACCGGCATCGGAATTCATTGAAAAACCGGCGACCTCTGCCAGAATTTCAGCCCCACGCGCGCGGGCGTGGTCGTATTCCTCAAACACAAATACGGCAGCCCCCTCGCCCTGCACCATGCCGTTACGAGTGGCGCAAAACGGGCGGCAACCATCCTTGGACATCACGCGCAGCCCTTCCCAGGCCTTGATCCCGCCAAAGGACAGCATTGCCTCGGCCCCACCGGTCAGCACCACCGTTGCCCCCCCCGAGCGGATCATCTGAAACGCTTGCCCCATCGCATGGTTGGATGACGCACAGGCCGTGGACACGCTGTAACACGGCCCCTGCAAACCATAGGCCATAGACAGGTGGCTGGCGGCGGCATTGTGCATCAGGCGGGGCACAACAAACGGATGTACCCGGTTTTTTCCCTGTTCATACACTGCACGAAAATTATCGTCCTGCGTCTGTAACCCGCCCCCCGCCGTGCCAAGGATCACACCACTGCGCAGCGCCAGATCATCGGTGATTTCCAGACCGGATCGGGTCATGGCCTCGGCTCCGGCAATCAGGGCAAACTGGGTGAATCGGTCATACAACGGCAGCTTGTTTTTCGGGAAATGCGCAAGCGGATCATAGCCTGCCACCTGCGCGCCAATCCGGATCATCAGGCGATCTACATCGGGAATGTCCAGCGGCCCAATCGCCGAACGGCCCTGTTCCATCGCCGTCAGCGTTGCGGTGACATCGGTTCCCAGCGGGTTGATCGTGCCCTGCCCCGTAATGACGACTCGCGCCATGGGCTAGGCCTTTTGTGCGGCCAACAGGCCCTGAACCGCGGTAACAATGCTCGCAACCGACGAAATATCAAAGCCGCCCGCATCCGGTTCATTGGCATTGAACGGGATTTCAATGTCAAAGCTTTCCTCGATCGCAAAGATGATTTCAACGAGGTTCATGCTGTCGATGCCCAGGCTCTCCAGTGTGGCGTCCGGCGTCACGTCTGCCGGTTCCAACAAGGCCTGTTCAGCCAGTATTTCAATGATTTTCTGCTGTACCGACATTCAGCCCATTTCCGCAACCGTTTCCTTGGCCCGAGAATTAGCCATTTTCCGATAACTTGGAAAGCTTCTTTTCCAGTTCCTGCACCTTTGCCACAAGGCGCGGCAACCGGCGCAGGGCCTTGTAGGATTCCACGTTCAGATCCATCCGCATTGCCGGACTGCCCATCATCACCCGACCGGCGGGGACGTGGCTGGAAATGCCCGATTTACCGGCGGCAATCACGTCCGAACCGATATTCAAATGGTCGGCCACACCAACCTGCCCGCC
This sequence comes from uncultured Paracoccaceae bacterium, assembly GCA_947311485.1. GTDB lineage: Bacteria > Pseudomonadota > Alphaproteobacteria > Rhodobacterales > Rhodobacteraceae > Amylibacter. Next base: position 11,353 of record CAMZLM010000124.1, on the reverse strand, counting down.
CAGCACAACCCGATCGCCTATCACACAGGATCCGGCGATGCCCACCTGCCCACACAGCAGGCAATGTTTACCCACCTGCACGTTGTGGCCAACATGCACAAGGTTATCGAGCTTGGTACCATCGCCAATGGTGGTATTGGCAATCGTGCCCCGATCAATGGCGGTATTTGCGCCCATTTCGACCTTGTCCCCGACAATCACCGACCCCAGTGAATTGATCCGCGCAAAACCGGTGGTGCGACTGGCTTCGGTGATTTTACCGGTGGCGCGGGCCTCTTCCACCGCGCCCGGTTTGGGAGTGACATAGGAAAACCCGTCCACCCCGATCACCACACCGGCCTGCGCGATAAAACCTTCGCCGATTTGTACCCGCGCGCCGATACGCACACCTTGGTACAACAACGCATTGTCGCCCAGCACCGCATCCTCGGCGATTGAGCTATGGGAGAGAATACGCGCGTTTGCCCCGATCCGCGCCCGCGCCCCGATCACCACAAAAGGGCCAATCGACGGGTTTTCGCCAATCTCTGCGCTGTCATCAACAATCGCCATCGGATGGATGCCGGGCGCTATTTCCGGTTTCTGTTCAAATACATAGGATACCCCCGACAAAACATACCGCGAGCGTGGCGCAAAAATTGCGGCCCGCAGTCCAAGCGCCTGCCAATCCGCGCCTTCCCACAAAACCGCAGCTTCTGCCCCGCCGTTTTGCAACGCCTCCGCATAGCTTTGATCCATTGCCAACGCCAAATCCCCCGCCTGCGCATTTTGGGGTTCTTGAACCTGCGAAATCCGCAAGGTCAGGTCGCCCACGGCCTCCGCCCCGAGCTGAGCTGCGATTTGTGCTATTGTAAATTCTGCCATCTGGGCCTCTTTATACGAAAACGGGCGCCCCACAGGACGCCCGCAAATCTGAACCGTCAGGGGCGTGTTTAGCCCTGAACCGCCTGCAATGTCACCCCTGCCTTGGCAAGAGCCTTAAAGATTTTCTTGTCGCGGCCATAAACATCGCGGCGGAATTTCACCCGATCCTTGCCAAAGAAAAACGCTGTCCGGTACAACAGGTACACCGGCACCGGTGTTTCCAGATTAACATATTGCTCGCGTTCGGTATCCAGCCACGCTTTAAACGCTTTTTGCGGGTTGGACGTTTGTTTTTCCAGCAATTTATACGCCAGATCAAACGGATCCTTCACCCGCACACACCCATGGCTGAAGGCACGCACCTGTTTGTTGAACAGGTTTTTGGACGGCGTATCGTGCAGATAGATATTGAACCGGTTCGGGAAAATGAACTTCACCCGTCCCAGCGCGTTGCGGCGACCGGGGGGTTGTTTGATCGAAAACGGGAAATTCTTTTGGCTATATTTGCTGAAATCGACCCCGCCGGTAATCGTCTTGCCGTTACGGGCGATCAATTTCAAACCACGGCGGCTTAATGCCGAAGGGTCCCGTTTCAGCATCGGCAGGTATTCTTTGCCCGCAATTGACGGCGGCACATGCCAGGTCGGGTTTATCACCAGATGCGTCATCTCGTCATAAAATTCGGGGGTGCGCCGGTCCGACGTGCCCTTGCCCACCACCACGCGGGTTTTATGCGACACCTTGCCGTTATCCACCACACGCACGGTAAATTCAGGAATATTCACCAAAATATGACGCTTGCCCAAATTCATGTTGATCCAGCGCTCGCGCTCCAGATTGACAATCACCTGCTGCAACCGCTGTTTTGCCGGCGTGTTCATAACCAACAGCGTCCCCTTGCCGGCAACACCGTCGGCAGACATGCCATTGTCCTGCTGGAACAATTGCACCGCCCGTTTCAGTTTGTCGTCAAACACAGGGCTGTTGCCAAGCGAACCATACCCCATGCGTGTCAAACGCTGACGCATCAGCACCACGTTTTTACTGGAGGATCCCGGTTTCAAAGTCGCCAACGGCACTTTTTTACCATAGCCCCCGTTGCCCAACAAACGCTCGAGCCGCTTTTTCTCGGCCATCAGCCGTTTGTATTCAGCCGTTTTCGGGGCCAGCGCCGCCAAAAACCCTTTGCCGCTGCTCTTGGCCATTGCGGCAAGCAGGGCCTGCTCGGAACGGCGTGGCAGGCTTACCGCGATTTCTTTATCTATACGGCTTGGTTCCAGAATGCCGGAAGAAATATCGCGCGCATAGGCCAGAAACGCCGTCGTTGCCGCGATTTCCGCAGCCCCGGCATTGTCACCACGGCGCGCCGCCTTGATCAATTGAGAAACCTCTGCCGCCCGATATCGTCCGGCAGGCAGCCCGTGATCATTGGCCCGCGCCAAGACATTGATCAATGCTTTGGCCCGATTGGCATTCTTTTTGCCCGCCCACATCGGCTTATAGCCAACCGACTGGTAATAGGCCTTGGCCGCCGGCGACAGCTTGCGTGCAGCCGTAACAGCGTTTTGTACTTCAACGACACTAACTTTTTTGGCAAAAACCGGTGCAGGACCGGCCGTAGACAACAGCAGGGCGATTCCTGCTGTCAAAATATATTTCTTTATGTTGTAAAATTGTAACATCGTACCCTCAATAACACGAATCCCCTAGCTAGGGGCGACTCCTACGATACTGGCAGGGATAAAAACATAGTCCAATCAAATTTTCGGCAAAATTCTGCCTAAATTAACGTTTATGTGTCACTTATTGGCGGAACAAAACAGGTTCGCCCGCCAAAATGGCAAATGCCGAACTAACTACCACTGTCATAAGCAAAAAAATGCTTACGACAAACTTACAACTTGGTCGGTTATTTAAAATGTGACATAAGTCACTACAAGATTTGACCGGGGACACAAACAGAGCCGCTGAGAACAGCGGCCATCAGGAACGAGACGGGTTAGAATATGACTATAGAATCGGGTATCGACACCTCACGCCGCGCTTTGTTGGGGGCATTTGCGGCGACTATGGTGACTGCTGCGCCAGCGATGGCCGGCGTTTTCAGCTATAACAAAGGGGCTGGCAACATTCGCCGCGTGCACCTGCGTTCGGCACGCACAGGTGAATCCATTGACATTGTTTACTGGATCGAAGGGCAATACATTCGCCCCGCGCTGGAAGAAGTGAACTATTTCATGCGTGACTGGCGCGAAAATGCCGTGACCAACATGGATCGCCGAAATATCGATTTGATCGCTGCGACCCACAATTTGTTGGAAACCGACGAACCCTACCACATGTTGTCCGGCTATCGCACCGCGAAAACCAACGCCAAGTTGCGCTCGCGCTCCCGCGCCGTTGCCAAGAAATCCTATCACATTCGCGCCATGGCCGCCGATCTGCGTCTTGGCTCACGGTCCGTCAAACAGATTTCCCGCGCAGGCCTGTCCTGTCGCGCCGGCGGTGTTGGCAAATACTACCGCTCGAATTTCGTACACATGGATTGCGGCCCGATCCGCACCTGGGTCAGCTGATCCACCCCCAATCCCGTTAAACAGGCCTGCCAATTCGGCGGGCCTTTTGTTTTTGGGACATGCCGTTTGCTCTACGCGGCGAATCAACAAGAGCGATCGCCACAGCATGATCAGAATAGCGCGCGCCATCAGGGGCGCGTGGCACCATCCCCCTCGACGATGTATTTGAAGCTGGTCAGCTGATCCGCCCCCACCGGCCCGCGCGCGTGCATTTTACCCGTGGCAATGCCGATTTCTGCCCCCATGCCGAACTCACCACCATCGGCGAACTGGGTCGAGGCATTCCGCATCACAATCGCGCTGTCGACCTTTTGGAAAAACACATCCGCCACCGCATCGTCCTGCGTCATGATGCAGTCGGTGTGGTTGGAACCGTATTGCGCAATATGGGCAATCGCGCCCTCGACTCCATCAACCAATTTGGCGGCGATGACCATATCCAGAAATTCCTTGCCAAAATCATCAGGACCGGCGGCATTGACCCCGTCAACCGCCTGAAGCCCTGCATCCCCGCGCACATCAACCCCCGCCTTCAGCAGATCTTCGATAAACGGTGCCCCATGGGTTTCGAAAAACCCGCGATCCACCAGCAGACATTCCGCAGACCCGCAAATCCCCGTACGCCGGGTTTTGGCATTTACCACCACAGCGCAGGTTTTTTCCACATCTGCTGCTGCGTCCACATAGATGTGGCAGATACCTTCCAGATGCGCGAAAACCGGCACGCGGGCATCAGCCTGTACCCGCCCGACGAGTCCCTTGCCACCGCGCGGTACGATCACGTCAATAAATTGCGTCATGGTCAGCATTTCACCCACTGCCGCCCGATCCCGTGTCGGGACCAACTGCACCGCGTCGCGTGGCAGGCCGGCAGCCTCAAGGCCCGTGACCAGACATTCATGGATCAGACCGGCGGAATGAAAGCTCTCGGATCCCCCCCGCAAAATCGCCGCATTCCCCGCCTTCAGGCACAGCGCCCCAGCATCCGCCGTCACATTGGGCCGGCTTTCATAAATCACGCCGATCACACCCAGCGGGGTTGCCACCCGTTTGATATGCAGCCCGTTGGGCCGATCCCATTCCGCCAGAACCCGCCCCACTGGGTCCGCCTGTGCCGCCACCGCGCGCAGACCTTCGGCCATGGCGTCAATCCGATCGCTGTCCAACATCAGCCGGTCCATCAGCGCATCGGTCAGCCCCTTGTCACGCCCGAATTCAAGGTCTTTGCCATTGGCCGCAATAATATCATCCTTACGCGCGATCAACGCATCCGCCGCCTTTTCCAGCGCCTCCTGCTTGGCTTCGCTGCTCGCATAGGCGAGCTTTGCCGCGGCGGCTTTGGCCTTTTGACCGATTTCGGTCATGACTTGTTTCACGTCCATAATATCCCCCTAAATCACCATATCATCCCGATGCACCAATGCGGCGCGTCCGGCATAGCCCAGTATTTCCTCGATCTCGCCACTTTGCCGGCCCGCAATTTTCGCCGCCTCGCCGGATGCGTACCCCACCAGCCCCTTGGCCAATTCCGCGCCATCCGGCCCGACAATCCGCACCGGGTCTCCGCGCAAAAAGCCACCAGAAACCTGTGTCACCCCCGCCGGCAACAGGGAATTCCCCCGCCCGAGCGCCGCAGCCGCCCCGGCGTCCACATGAATGTCGCCCGCCGGTTTCATTCCCGAAATCCAGCGCTTGCGTGCGGTGTGCGGGGTCTCTTTGGCCATAAACCACGTGCAATTCGCACCGGTCTCCAGCACCTGCAACGGATGGTTTACCGCCCCTTGCATGATCGCCATCGCGCAACCTGCCTGCATCGCAACCTTGGCGGCCATCAGTTTGGTTTTCATACCGCCCTTGGCCCCCGCTGTGCCTGCCTCCCCGCCCATCGCTTCGATTTCGGGGGTTATTTCGGTCACGCAGGGCAACCGCGTGGCATTCGGGTCAAGCTGCGGGTTGGCAGTATACAGCCCGTCCACATCCGACAGCAAAATCAACACATCCGCCCCCGCCATCCCCGCCACCTGCGCGCCCAGCCGGTCATTATCGCCAAAGCGGATTTCATCGGTGGCCACGGTATCGTTTTCATTGACAATCGGCACCACGCCAAAACCCAACAACGTATTCAACGTTGCCCGCGAATTCAAATACCTGCGCCGATCGGCGCTGTCCTCCAGCGTCAACAAAACCTGTGCAGTTTTGATATCATGCGGGCCGAGCACTTCTTCATAGGCGCGGGCCAGCCGGATCTGCCCCACCGCTGCCGCCGCCTGCGCCTGTTCCAACGACAATTCCCCCTGCCCCAGCCCCAACACGCGGCGCCCCAACGCAATGGACCCTGACGACACAATCAACACATCGCGACCGGCGGCTTTTTGGCGAGCAATGTCATCGGCCAACGCCCGCAACCAATCCAGCCGCAGCGCGCCGCTGTCAGCATCCACCAACAAAGCAGAGCCAATTTTAACGGTAATCCGTTTTGCAGAAAGTAAAGGGTTTATGGACGCCATGCCCCGCCCCCGCTTTCCTCCACGTCTTCGGCTTTGGCAATGGCACCATCCCGTTTCAGGATTTCCGCCCGCACCGCGCGCAAAACCTCGGTCAGGCCCTGATGCGCCACACCAGACATTTGCAGCACTTCGCCGCCAGAGGCCTCGACCAGTGCATTGTGTTTTTCGGCCTGTTCCACATCGTCCAGCGCATCGATTTTATTGAGCGCGGTCACCCGTGGCACCAGCGCCAGATCGCCGCCGTATTGTTCCAGCTCGTTGATGATGGTGCGGTAATCCGCAACCACATCCTCGGCGGTGCCATCCACCAGATGCAACAAAACCGCACAGCGTTCCACATGGCCAAGGAATCGTGTGCCAAGCCCCGTGCCCTCATGCGCGCCGGCGATCAGGCCCGGGATATCCGCCATCACGAATTCCGCGCCATCCACCCCGACAACCCCCAGATTGGGGTGCAGTGTGGTAAACGGATAATCCGCAATCTTGGGGCGGGCGTTGGACGTCGCGGCCAGAAACGTTGATTTCCCTGCATTCGGCAGCCCCAGCAACCCCGCATCCGCGATCAGTTTCAGGCGCAGCCAGACCGTACGTTCGGTTTGCGGCTGTCCCGGATTGGCACGGCGCGGCGCGCGGTTGGTGGAGGATTTGAAATGCATATTGCCAAAACCGCCGTTGCCGCCCTCGGCCAGCAAAAACCGCTGACCAACCTCTGTCAGGTCGGCGATCAGGGTGTCTTCGTCCTCTTCCAGAATTTCAGTCCCGACCGGCACCTTGAGGATGATATCCTCGCCATCCTTGCCGGTACGCGCCTTGCCCATACCGGGGCGGCCATTGTCGGCAAAGAAATGCTGCTGATAGCGAAAATCAATCAGGGTGTTCAACCCGTCCACGGCTTCGGCCCAAACACGCCCGCCATGACCACCGTTACCCCCGTCCGGTCCGCCATATTCAACATGGGCTTCGCGGCGAAAGGATACACAGCCGTTGCCGCCTGCACCGGAGCGGACATAGACTTTGACCAGATCAAGGAATTTCATGACTTCAGACTTTCAAAAGTTTCGCGCCAAGCGATAGAGGAATATGCGCGGCGGGTCCAGTGCCAGCAAACGCTATGCGCAAAGCGCGACACCCTACCGGATATGGGGAGGGCGTACGGTCCCCCGCACACCGTTACCGGATCAATCCACCAAACGCTGCACATAATCCCACGTCAACACAGCCGCCCCGCGCGCCACGCTGTAACTCTCGCTTTCGCCAATCAGGGCGAACCCCGCATTGGTCACGACCTTGGCCGACGCCGGATTATCCTGAAACACCCGTGCCACCATGGAACTGTCGTTCAACGGATTTGCCGCGACCAGCGCGTTCAGGGCTTCGGATGCCAAACCGGAGTTCCAGAACTGCGGCGCAACCCAATAGCCAACCTCGGACTGTTCCTCGATCACATGTTTCAATGACATCAACCCCAGCAATTCACGCTCGCCTTCGGCACTGCCATCAATCACCCAAACCAGTTCGTTGCTGTCCGGTGCCAGCACCCGATCCAGATAGGCCTCGATCGCGCCCGGCGGCAACGGGTGCGGAATAGAGCCGGTCATCCGCGCCACCCGTTCATCGCCGGCAAATAGCTCAATCATGCCAAGATCGGATTTTCGCACCGGCCGCAGGTGAAAGCGTTTGGCCTTAATGACCGCCTGTCCGGTGATAGGTTCCTGTTTCATGGCTGACCTCCTTTGATCAAGACAAATAGCGTAGCGGACAAAATAGGCACGGGTTTCAACAACAACGTTACAAACCGCCGGCCTGTGTCCGAAAAAATAAAAGGGCCGGTGTTGCCACCGACCCTTTTGAAACTTGCGTTCCGAATGTTGGTTCGGCTTATTCCGCAGCCTCCGCCACTGGGAGTACGGAAATAAATGTACGACCTTTGAAGCCCTTGTGAAATTTCACATTGCCTTCTTCGGTTGCAAAAATGGTGTGGTCTTTGCCCATACCGACGTTCTGGCCCGGCCACCATTTGGTGCCGCGCTGACGCACGATAATGTTGCCAGGGATCACAAGTTCCCCACCGTATTTTTTCACGCCAAGACGACGCCCAGCGGAGTCACGACCGTTGCGGGATGAACCGCCTGCTTTTTTATGTGCCATATCGCTTAGCCTTTCATCAATTCAGCAGCTTGCTTCAGCCACTCGTCGCGTTCGATCCGACCTTTGAACGACAACTGGTCATCCATATAGGCGATTTCCGCTTTTGTCCACGCTGCAACCTGATCAAAGTGGAAAACACCGTTTTCGTGCAGAATGCCCTCAAGCTTTGGACCAACGCCGGAAATCTTTTTCAGATCGTCAGCTTTGCCACCGCGTGCTTCTGTCAGCAGGTTGCCTGGCTTTTCAGCTGCAACTTCTGCGGCAGGCGCTTCGGCTTTCGGGGCCGCTTTTTTCGCTTCGGCTTTCTTGGCAGGCTTTTTCGGCGCAGCGGCAGCAGCCACAGCGGCCCCGGCAACAGAACCGCCCAGAGCAGCCATCACACCGGTTTTATCCGCACCAGACGCCAGAATATCGGTGATCCGCACAACAGTGATCTGTTGACGATGACCTTTCTTACGCTGGGAGGAGTGCTTACGACGACGCTTTACATAATGGATCAGCTTGGGGCCTTTGCCCTGCTCCAGAATTTCAGCCTGAACGCCGGCACCTTCGACAACAGGTGTGCCCACGGTAACGCTATCGCCACCAAGCATCAGAATTTCATTGAACTGGATTTTATCTCCAGCTTCGCCTTGCAGCTTTTCCAGCTTCAAAACGTCTCCGGCTGCAACTTTGTATTGCTTGCCACCGGTTTTCAGAACTGCGAACATGTGTTCACTTCCTTTGATTACCGCGTTCTTTGGCCCCCTTACGGGTGTTTGTGGGTTTCCCCGCCTAAAACAGCGCGTCCCTTCAGGACGACATTAAAAACAACCCGCACGATAAAAATCGGGCAGGATGGCGGCTTATCCGCATTTCCACCCGATGAGTCAAGGAAAAATCACTCCCAATTAACAACGAACTCGGGTCAGGATCAGCCCGCAGCCATTGCTCACCCCTGCAATCTATCCAACGTACATCTGAATCCTATTTCCCTTATGCTCAAAAAGCTTTTTTTGATCGGAAGAAAAAACCGCACACCGCCGAGGAACTACTTTTCTGTTGAGGAATATTTTTCCGCAGTCGTGTAAGTTTTACAATAACTCAATAGGATGTGGTTTGCCCATCTGTGACCTCCATATATGCCCAAAGGCAGGGAAACACAGATCAGGCAATTTGGGAATCCCGAATCTGGTTAAAATGGATGCGCTCTAAATGAGGTTTTCAGGCTTTCATAAACATCGACGAGGATGGGTTTATCTTCTCAACCTCCATGACGCCGGGCAATGAGCACGAGATCAATTCGTTAACGGGATTGCTGGACGGAAGCGAGGACATGCTGTTTGCCGACAGCGCATATTCCTCGCAGAAAATCCGTGACTGGATGGATGAAAATGACATCAAAGACCGCGTGCAGCGCAAGGGCTACCGCAACCGTAAACTGTCGCCAGAAGACCGCGCCCGCAATGTCGAAATAGGCGTCACAAGGGGCCGCGTCGAGGCCATATTCGGCCACATGAAACGGCTCTGGGCATGGCAAGATCAAGGTTCATGGGGCTAAAACGAACCCACGCCCAATTCCAAATCGCCGCCATCGGATGGAACCTGCAAAAAGGCGCAAGGTTCAGGCGGATGTTTGGCTGAAGCGCCACCAACACGCCAAAAACGAGCAGTTCCACACGCCGAAACTCAATCAAACTGCCTATCCAACTCGGATGTAAGCGGCGTAATTACAAATCAAACCGATACCTGCCGTTTTGCTGGGGTCTCTTTAAATCAGACACTAAGAGTTCCAGTAGCTCGTTGTGCAGTTCCGGTGTGGCTGCGCTAACAACCCGCCCGCCTGATTGCAGGGTCAGCGGTTGGCCGTCCCAATCGGTGATCACCCCACCGGCGGCCTGAATGATCGCGACCAGAGGCAAGAAGTCATAGGGCTTCAGATCAAAGTCTACGCAGGCATCGATTTGTCCTGCGGCCAGAAGTGCATGCGGATAGCAATCATAGCTGAGCCGGTGTTCGCGGCCCGAATTGCAAAGAGTCTTGAAAATGGCCGGCTCCTCGGCCAGCAGTTTTTCCCCTTCGTTGATATAGAGAAATGCGCGATCCAGCGTGCGAACATCCGAGGTTTGCAACCGCTGGTCTCCGTTCAGAAATGCACCGTCTTTGCTGCCGTGATAGACCTCGCCAAGTGCCGGCATGCGCAACACGCCAAGCGCGGGGGTGTCTCCGTCGAGCAGGGCAATCAACATGCCAAACAGAGGCATGCCGGAAATGAAACTGCGGGTGCCGTCGATTGGATCGACGATCCAGTGATAGCGGTGGGACTGGTCGGACTGGCCAAATTCTTCGCCCAGGATTGCGTGGTCCGGATAGGCGGCGGCTATGCCGTCGCGAATGAGCTGTTCGGTCTGGCGATCTGCGATGGTGACCGGGCTGGCATCTTGCTTGTTATCGATTTCCACGCCTTTTCGGAAATAACGCAGCGGGATTTTTTCGGCGTCTGCGGTGATCGCAAGGATTGTTTTCAGGAAATGCTGCATGGTGGATCTTTCAGGGTTGCGCGGCACTGGTGTTGATCAGCGCTACATCGTTTCTTGCCAGCATTTCGGTGATTTCAACCGAGGGCTGGGCCTCGGTGATGAGAATATCAATATTGCGCTGCTGTGCCATAGTAATCGGCGCACGTCGGTCAAATTTGGCGCTAAGCGGGGAAAATCCCGTTCCACACTGGGAGGTGTCAAATGAGACAAGGAATGAAATATACGATTGCAGGACTGGCCGCAGCGCGTTAATCCGGATGCCTTCAGGGCGTTATATCAAGGTAAAAACCGGCTGAGCGGCTGGCAGGTATCGGCCATCGGAGAAAGCTCCCTGCGCATTCGCAAAGGCTCCAAAAACCAAGTCCTGCGGATGCCTTAAACCGGCAGCCTGTTCAAGCCGCGCTGCTTTAAGCACCTGAACGGGTTCGGGAACCTGGCCGAGGCCGAAAGGATCATCGAGAACTGGCGGGTCGACTACAATCCAAACCGGCCCCACAGCGCTCTGAACTATCAAACCAACCAAAATATTTAGATATTACTCGTCTTCAACCACTGCTGACCAACAATAACTTGCATCTATCGCAGCAAGTAGCTTTAGTTCTCTTGTTGATAATTCTCCATTTATCTGTCCGGACCTAAACATAAGGGCCCATACTTCAATATCGCTAACCCCCAAATCGGTCATGGCCACATAATTAGATTCTATATACAATAGGAATTCGAAAAACTCCCTAAATGT
>CAMZLM010000123.1 GCA_947311485.1 uncultured Paracoccaceae bacterium | reverse complement strand
GCCCCGAAGAATTTTGCGGTCATCAAGCACATGGCGATGAACCTGCTCAACAAAGCAAAAGACAAAAAATCCCTGCGCGTCATACGTAAAAAGGCAGGCTGGAATAATCGCTACCTTCTTCAGATACTCCGCGTGTGATGTTCATGCGATTCCCCTGTGGCAAGTGTGACTTCCCGTTGACATTTCAGGCCGAATATGGCCCTTGAACGGCACACGGAGACCTGAATATGCCTGCCTCGACCCTGAAAATTAACCTCGACGCCCTGACCGGAAACTGGCGCGCGCTGGATGCGCTTTCGGCTGCAACAACCCAAACTGCTGCCGTGGTCAAGGCCGATGCCTATGGTTTAGGAGTGGCCGGCACCTGCCCTGCCCTGCACCGCGCCGGTGTGCGCAGCTTTTTCACAGCCCTGACCCAAGAGGCCGTGGCCGTACGTCAGGCCGTGGGCCAACAGGCGGATATTTATTCCTTTTCCGGATATTCAGCCATTACGGCAGCGGAGCTAAAGACCCACAACCTGATTCCTGTCCTAAGCGCCCCTGAACATGTTCAGGATTTTCTGGCTGCCGGCAGCCCCCTGCCCTTTGCTGTGCAGCTTGATACCGGCATGAACCGCATGGGATTGGAACCCGCCGAATTTGCCGCATTAAAGGATCAGATACTTGCGGCCAAACCGGCCCTGATCCTGTCACATCTGGCCTGTGCCGATGAACCGGCGCATTCCCAAAATGCCGCCCAATTGCGCGCGTTTCGCGGGATGACCGATGCTTTGGGCCTGCGCCGCTCACTGGCAGCCACAGGCGGAACCTTGCTTGGGCCGGAATACCAGTTTGATTTATGTCGTACCGGCATCGGCATGTATGGCGGCGCGCCATTCAATACGGCACAACCCGTTGTCACCGTTACAATTCCCGTGCTGCAAATCCGTGATCTTGCCGTCGGTGAAACGGTCGGCTACGGCGCGGCCTGGGTGGCCAAGCGCCCGACCAGATTGGCAACCATTGCAGCCGGATATGCGGATGGTTTGATCCGCGCCATGTGTTTTGGCAAAGTGTCCCTGTATTCCAAAGGCCAAGCCTGCCCGATGGTGGGGCGGGTATCCATGGACCTGATTACAGTGGACATCACCGATCTGGACCATCGTCCGGAAGCGCTCGAAATCTTGAACACCACCCAAACCGTTGACATTTTGGCCGAACAGGCCGGTACAATCGGTTATGAAATCCTGACCTCCCTTGGCGGGCGCTACAATCGCGTCTATGTTGGCGGCCAAAGCAATACAGGCACATTATGATACTTCTCCAGTGGTTTGACAATTTCTTCGCCTCGATCGGGCGCTCGACCATGGCCTTGCTGGCCTCCATTGGCCGGATCGCGATTTTCGCGGCACAGGCCATTTCGCATCTGCTGCGTCCTCCGTTTTATGCGCGCGAATTTGGTGCACAGATTATCCAGATCGGTTATTACAGCCTGCCGGTTGTTGGCCTGACCGCCCTGTTCACCGGCGGCGCGCTGGCGTTGCAGATCTATTCCGGCGGCGCACGTTTCAGCGCCGAAGCCGTGGTTCCTTCGGTCGTTGCCATCGCCATGGTGCGTGAACTTGGCCCAGTTCTGGGGGGGTTAATGGTGGCCGGACGGGTGTCTGCATCCATCGCCGCCGAGCTGGGCACCATGCGGGTTACCGAACAGATCGACGCGCTAACCACCCTGTCCACCAACCCGATGAAGTATCTCGTGGCCCCGCGGGTGGCGGCGGCAACAATTACCATGCCGGTTCTGGCTTTTATCGGTGATATCATTGGAATCATGGGCGGATTTCTGGTGGGCGTCAACCGGTTGAACTTTAACGCAGCCACATACATCAACAACACTTACGATTTTCTGGAATTTGGCGATGTATTTTCCGGCTTGGTCAAAGCTGCCGTTTTCGGTTTTATCGTGGCCTTGATGGGCTGCTACAATGGCTATTATTCCGGTCGCGGCGCACAAGGCGTTGGCCGTGCCACCACCAATGCAGTTGTGTCGGCATCGGTAATGATCCTGGCTGCAAACTACATCCTCACAGAGGTATTTTTCACGTCATGACCCCGATGATCGAGATGAAGGGATTGAAAAAATCCTTCGGCAACAACCATGTTCTGCGCGGCATTGATCTGGTGATCCCCAAAGGGGAGAGCATGGTGATTATTGGCGGCTCCGGCACCGGTAAATCCGTGACATTGAAGTGTGTGCTCGGACTGATCAAACCGGATGCCGGTGACATTCTGGTGGATGGAAAGTCGGCCTTGAGCGGGGATCGGGATGCGTTTCTGGCGCAATTCGGCATGTTGTTTCAGGGCGGCGCATTGTTTGATTCCCTTCCCGTTTGGCAAAATGTGGCTTTTCGCCTGCTGCGCGGCAAGAACAAGTTGAGAAAATCACAAGCGCATGAACTGGCTGTGGAGAAACTGCGCCGTGTCGGATTGAAACCGGAGGTCGCCAATCTGTTTCCGGCGGAACTGTCCGGGGGGATGCAAAAACGGGTGGGCTTGGCGCGGGCGATTGCTGCCGAACCCAAAATCATCTTTTTTGATGAACCGACTACCGGTCTTGATCCGATTATGTCGGGCGTTATCAATGAGTTGGTGCGTGAAATCGTGGTGGAAATGGGGGCAACAGCCATGACCATCACCCACGATATGTCCAGCGTGCGTGCCATTGCCGACAAGGTTGCCATGATCCACGAAGGCGTTGTGCAATGGACGGGGCCGATCGGGGATATGGACAATAGCAATGATCCTTATCTGGATCAATTCATCAATGCCCGCGCCGAAGGTCCGATCGAAGCTGTTCGCTAACCCCGATTCTGGATAAGGGGTTGTTGAGAGGGATTCACGAACCGACATTTCTGTGATTCAAGATCGTATCTCATACAACACGATCGGTCCCCCTCATGTCGATGTCTACCACCGCTCTTTATTGCTGCATAGATGATTTTGCCAAAATTT
>CAMZLM010000122.1 GCA_947311485.1 uncultured Paracoccaceae bacterium | reverse complement strand
TCAGGGACAAAGGCATTGGGTCAACGTATCAAGCAACAAGCGTGGGGGCTGTGATGGCACATCTGGGACTGGTCGGCATTGGCGTAATGGGCGGGGCATTTGCCCTTAATCTGGCAGAGAAGGGCCACAGCGTCAGCCTGTTGGATCGCACGCTTGAAAAACCGGAAACCGTCGTCGCCAAAGCCAAGGCAGAGGCCCTGTCCGGTGATCTTTTCGCCTTTGCGGACGCCAAAAAATTTGTGGCTTCCCTGCCGCGCCCCCGTTCCATTCTCGTGCTTGTTCCTTCGGGAAAACCGCTCGACGGGGTGATCGACATTTTGACGCCCCTGCTCGACAAAGGCGATTTGATCGCGGACCTTGGCAACTCCTACTACCACAACACCGAAACCCGCGTTGCCACCTGTGAGTCAAAGGGGTTGCAGTTCCTCGGCATGGGCATTTCCGGTGGGGCAGAGGGCGCGCGCCACGGGCCGTCAATCATGGCAGGCGGTTCCGCCGCCAGCTGGGCACAGGTCAAACATCCGCTACAAGACGCCGCAGCCAAATTTGAAGGCACGCCCTGTTGCGACTGGTTCGGGCCGGGCGGGGCTGGGCATTTCATCAAAATGCTGCACAACGGCATTGAATACGCCGACATGCAACAAATCGCAGAGGCCTACGGCATCATGCGTGATGGCCTCGGTATGCGAGCCGATGAAATAGGCGAGGTCTTTGCCGATTGGATGAAAGGCCCGTTGAATTCCTACCTGATCGACATCGCCGCCAAAGTCGCTACTGCAAAAGACCCCCGGGGTGGCGGTGCCATGCTCGACGCCATTCTCGACAAAGCCGGCCAAAAAGGCACCGGCCGCTGGTCGGTGATCGAAGCCCTGCATCTGGGCAGCCCCGCCAGCATGATGCAAGCCGCGGTCGAGGCCCGCAACATATCCGCAGCCCGTGATGAACGTCTTGAAATGGAACAGGTTTTCGGCCCATCCCCCCGACCTATTCCCGGTGACCGCAGTGCCATTCTGGCGCAACTGGAACAAGCAATGATCGCGGCCAAGGTTTGTGTTTATGTGCAGGGCTTCGAGGTGCTGGACAAGGCCTCCACCGGTTTTGAATGGTCGCTTGATCTGGCGGCAATTGCACGGGTCTGGCGGGCCGGTTGTATCATTCGGTCGGTATTTCTGGACAAAATCGCCGATGTGTTTGACGCCGGCGGCAGTGCCAACCTGTCACTTGCGCCGGTGTTTCGCGACCGGCTGATTGAAACCACTCCTGCCCTGCGCCAAACGGTCGGGCTTGGCATTGCCTATGGCCAGTCGGTACCCGCACTTTATGCCGCGCTCGGTTTTTTCGACATGCGCCGCACCGGACGCGGAACCGCCAATATGATTCAGGGTTTGCGCGATTATTTCGGCGCACATACCTTCGAGCGACTGGACAATCCCGGGAAAAAACTAAATGGTCCATGGCATAACAACAGCTGATCCGGTGCAGCGGGTCGGCCCTAAATCACGGTACCCCCATGAACCAGAATACCAACGCCATGCCGCCCCGTTTTCCCATCACTCGCGACGAAATCAACGCCGTGGTCAAGAAATTCTATCAGCGGGTGCGCAAGGATCCGGTGATCGGACCGGTGTTTATTGACAGCCTGACCCTGTCACCGGAAATCTGGAACCCGCACGAGGCCAAGATCGCCGATTTCTGGGCCAATGCGATCCTGTTCGAGCGCTCTTATAACGGCAACCCGATGATGGTCCACAAAGGCGTGATGGCGATCAAACCGGAAATGTTCGAAACCTGGCTGGATCTGTTTGCAGAGGTCCTGCACGAAACCCTGAAACCGGAAACCGCCGAAGCATGGGAGCTGCTGGCCCGCCGCATCGGGCGTGGTTTGCGCATGGGGGTTGAAACCCGCTCCTATGATCCCAGCCAGCCACCGGTTTTCAGTTAAAACAACCCTTTCAACGCGCGGGACACCACGCCGGAGACCTTGGGCTTTGCCGCCGCCACAAACGGCATCGGGCGGCAAACCTCCATTGCTGCGATCCCCACCCGCGCGGTCAGCGCGCCGTTGATCATCCCCTCGCCAAACCGGCGCGATATTTTGGACACCACCCCGCCGCCCGCGATCGATCCGATCAGGTCATCCCCCACAGCCACCGCACCGGTCGCCACCAGATGCGCAGCCACCCCGCGGATCAACCGCCAGGACCCCAGTGTACCGGAACGCCCGCCGTAAATTCGCGCAATCTGACCGATCATCCGCAAATTTGCGGTCAAGGCCACCGCCACATCTACCAGCGCCAGCGGCACAATGGCCGTGGCCGTAGCCACAGAACGCGCCGCTGTTTCCACCGCCGCGCTGGCCTGTTTATCAAGCGGTACCAGCAACGCGGTTTCATTCAGCACCAACAGCGCATCCGCATCCAGAACCTCGCCCTGCCGTTCGGCCAATTCGGCCAGCCCCCAACGCTGATCCGCGCGCCCCTTGTACAGCGCCGCCAGATCCCGGCTCAGGGCCTGCACCTCGGCCAATGTTCCGTCCGGATGCAGGGTCTCGGCCCGCGCCCGCAACCCATCAATCCGGCGCAATCGCGACAGGCTGGCCAATTCCCGCCCCGCCATCAACACCAGCGCCCCCAGCGTTATCGCCAGCAAGCCCAGCGCCAAACGGCCAAGCCAGATATTGCGGGCCAGCAAATCGGCAGCAAAATCCCAGAGCGCCACAGACACCATAAACCCGACCAATGCCCCGAGCGCGCCCAAAAACCAACCCAGCAAAGGCATCCCCTTGCGGCTGGCAAGAGCGCTCACATGATCCATTGCCAAGGCTCTTTCCTGCAAATCCGGTACCGGTACCACATCGGCAGGGGTGGCTCTGGATTCCTTATCCTCCAGATCAATTACAATCGGTGCGCGCGCATCGCTCATACCAGTTTATCTCCAATCAGGAATTCCGCCGCTTTATCCAGCCGGATATGGGGCGGCCCTTCCCCCGGTTTCAGGGTAATTTCCGCCGGCTTGAATGCCATCACCGAAAAGTCCCCGTTCAGCCAACGGCTTGCGCCTTCTGCCGCCGGTTTTAGTAATTGTGCAGGATCTGCAGGCAGATCACCCGCAAACAAGGCCGCCTGCTTGCCGGTCTCAAGCAAGGTTCCGCGCACACAATTCAGTGGCGTACCATTAGGGGAGTGGACCTCCTCCACCGTGGCACGCAGGCTGGCGATGGCCATGGCCTCGGTCCGGGCACCGGAATATTCAGCCTTGTCTTTGGCCTGCCGCACCAGCGCGCGCATAATGCCCGTCAGTGCCGCGTGCTGGGTGTGGTGCAAGTGGTCGGCCTTGGTCGCCGCAAACAGGATTTTTTCTACAGATTTTCCGGTAAGCGCAGACAGTAACCCGTTTTTGCCGGTCTTGAAACAGGTCAGGATATCCGCCATCGCCCCGCGCAGATCCTCGATCGCTTGTGGGCCGTCATGGATGGCGGACAAGGTATCCACCAACACGATCTGGCGATCAATACGGGAAAAATGGTCCTGAAAAAACGGTTTCACCACCTTGGCCTTGTAGGCTTCGAAACGGCGTTCAAACGCCCGCATCAATGATCCACGCGGCGATTTTCCCGTCGGTAGGGGCGTAAACGTCAGCGCTGGCGAACCTTGCAGATCACCGGGCAGTAAAAACCGCCCCGGCGCACAAGCTGACAGGCCCGACGCGCGGCTGTCGGCAAGGTATTTGGTGAATAGTTCAGCCAGTTCCTGCGCCGTGGCCTCCTCTAGTGTCACGCTTGGATTTTGACTATCCAGCATGTCCAGCCACGGCTGGGCCATCGCCCGCCGCGCCGGTGTTCGTGCCAGTTCCAGCGCGCCCTTGGACCATTCGGCAAAATTCTGGTGCATCAAGGGCAGATCCAGCAACCATTCCCCCGGATAATCGACAATGTCGATGTGCACGGTGCGCGGGCTTTGCAGCACTGACAACATACCGCTTGGCGCAACCTTCAGCGACAGGCGTAATTGCGAAATCGCGCGGGTGCTTTCGGGCCAGTGCGGATCAGGGCCTGTCATCGCCGCCAGATGTTTTTCAAATTCAAAACGCGGTATCAGATCATCGGGTTGTGGCTGCAAGAACGCCGCCAAAATGCGCCCCTGTTGCGCCGCCCGAAGCTGTGGCATCCGCCCGCGGTCCAGCAGATTCGCCACGAGTGAGGTTACGAAAACGGTTTTGCCGGAACGCGACAGGCCGGTCACGCCCAGCCGGATCACCGGTTCAAACAAGGTTTCAGAGACGCCATCGGCCAATTGGCCGGCGCTGCGGGAAAGACTGTCTACCAAATTGCCGATGCCGAGAATGGGCTTCACTCCTTGTATTTCATCCTATGTAGTCACGCCCCAGCCGGTTTCAAAGGGCTTTCGCCAATGTCCCAGAAAAGACCCGCCATCATCTGCACCCCCTCACGGCAGACCGAAGCCAGCATATGTTCATCCGGCGCATGTTGCGAACAGCCGCGATAGGAATGGGGAATCCATACAGTCGGCAAGCCCAGAATGTCGGTAAAACTGTCGTTGGGCAGCGAACCGGCCAGATTGGGCAGGATATGCGGGGCTTTGCCTGTGGTTTGCTCAACCGACTGTGCGGCAAATTGCACCCAAGGGTGGGATGGGTCAAGCTGGGTTGCCTGAAAGCAGCCCGCATCATCGGGGATGATCCGCACCTGTTTGAACCCGTGGGCATCCAGATGCCGGCGCAGCGCCGGCAGAATATCGGGCACATCGGTGCCCACGACAAAACGCAGTTGACAAGTGGCCCGGGCCGATCCGCTGATGGCGTTGACCGGCTGTTCGGGCACACCGCTGTGCAGCGCCAGAACGGCAAAGGAATTCCAGCCGAACACCCGTTCTGCCGGCGTTAAACCCGCTTCACCCCAATCGGGATCAATCGCCGGGCCACTGTCGCCGACAATCGGCAAGTCGCCCAGCGCCTGACGAATTTCATCCGTCAGGCTATCGGGCCGCCATTCGGGAATAGCGATCTGCCCGCGTTTATCCGTGATACAGGACAACGCGTGGGCCAGCACAATCGCAGGATCCGCCAGCAAACCACCCCAGTTGCCCGAATGATGCGCGCCGTCCCGCAGATCCACCCGTAAATCGAAATTCAGTGCCCCGCGCGTACCCATAAAAATTGTCGGTGTCTCCGGCTGCAAACGTGGCCCGTCCGAAGCAATCAACACATCCGCCGCCAGCAATTCCCGATGCGCGGTAAAAAATTCCGGCAGACCCGGGGAGCCGGTTTCCTCGGACATTTCAAACACGAATTTCATATTGAAACCCAGTTGTCCCCGCGTGGCCAGAACCGATTCAATCGCGGCAATATTGATTAGATGCTGCCCCTTGTTATCTGCCGCCCCGCGCCCGTAAAACCGATCGCCTTCAGCAATCAACCGGAACGGCCCTAGCCCATTGCGCCACTGATCCGCCTGCCCGTGGATCACATCCCCGTGGCCGTAGCACAGCACGGTCGGCAAATTGACGCCCTCGTGCCGGATCGCCACCAGTAACGGGCCGCCCTCAACTGGATTGTCAAACTGTGTGCATTCAAATCCCGCTTCCTGTAAGCGTGGTTGCAAGGCCTGCTTCAAATACCGGGGCAGTTCGGCTGCCTTTGCGGGGTTCTGGCTTTCGGTTTCAAAACGGACCAGATCGGCCAGTTCGGCGCGATATATCCCCCGATCGAAATAATCCATAGCGTGAGAAATGGCGTCTTGGCGGTTGGGCATGGCGATACTCCGATGTTTCAATTCAGGTTAGGGCCGCGCTGCCCCCTTGGCAAACCCGTAATGCCGCGTTATCGCGGGGCATGCCTAGATTTGCTCTGAAAATAGAATACCACGGCGCGCCCTTTGTGGGGTGGCAGCGACAAAAGGAACATACCTCTGTGCAGGGGTGTATCGAGGATGCTTTGCGCCGGCTGGAACCGGATTTCGACACCATCGCCGCCGCAGGGCGTACCGATGCAGGGGTGCATGCCATGGCACAGGTGGCCCATTGCGACATGCAACAGGACTGGACCCCGTTCCGCCTGTCCGAAGCATTGAACCACCATTTACGCCAGCAACCGATTGCGGTTGTCGATGTCGCCGCCGTACCCGACAGTTTTCACGCGCGGTTTTCCGCATTGGAGCGGCGTTATCTGTTTCGCGTGGTCTATCGGCGCGCGCCGGTAACGCTCGACAAGGGGCTGGTCTGGCAGGTGCGGCGTGAACTGGATGTGGAGGCCATGCAGCGGGGGGCGAATTATCTGCTCGGACAGCATGATTTCACCACCTTCCGGTCGACCATGTGTCAGGCACAAACACCGGTAAAAACCCTTGATCAACTGGATATCGAACCCTGCGAGTATCCGGGCGGGATCGAATACCGGTTTCATGTGCGTGCCCGTAGTTTCCTGCACAATCAGGTGCGCAGTTTTGTTGGGTCACTGGAACGGGTCGGGCGGGGGCGCTGGTCCCCCGAAGATCTGCAATCCGCGCTGCAAGCCGCTAACCGTGCCGCCTGTGCCACGGTGGCCCCGCCACATGGTCTGTATCTGGCTGGGGTGAAATATGAACAGGATCCGTTCGCTACCCGTTGATCCGCACCACCACCTTGCCGGTGGCCTTGCGGGTGCGCAGCAGGTCGAGTGCTTCGTTGGCCTGTTCCAGCGGCAGGGTATGGCTGACGT
The DNA here is from genome assembly GCA_947311485.1 of uncultured Paracoccaceae bacterium. GTDB lineage: Bacteria > Pseudomonadota > Alphaproteobacteria > Rhodobacterales > Rhodobacteraceae > Amylibacter. The sequence continues at coordinate 9,818 of CAMZLM010000122.1, read as the reverse complement.
GGGGATGTAATTTCCCCTCTGCATACCATTTCAACAGCTTGGCAAAGCTGTCAGCCAGAATTTGCGGGTTGGTTTTCGCATAGCCGCCCCAGTAATAGCCGATGATGGTCAGGTTTTTCACCAGAATGATATTGGCCGGAATTTGTGGGATCTCGCCGCTGGCAAAGCCCAGCGGGATGATGCGGCCATCGGGGTTGGTGGCGCGCAGGGCGGCCTTGAACTGGCCACCGCCAATTGGATCATAGACCACATCCGCCCCGCCAAGCGATTTCACCACCTCGCGAATGTCCTGTGTGGCGGAATCTATCAGGTGATCGGCACCGGCAGCCTTGGCCACGGCCAGTTTATCAGCCCCGCGTGCGCAGGCGATAACTTCGGCCCCCATCAGTTTGCCCAATTCCACGGCTGTCAGGCCGATGCCCCCTGCTGCCCCCAACACCAACAAGCGCTCACCGGGCTGCATCCGCGCACGATATTCCAACGCCACGTGGCTGGTGCCATAGGCCACAGGAAAGGCCGCCGCCTGTTCAAAGGACATATTGTCGGGTATTGGCAAACAGATTTGCGCCGGCAGGGCAATGTATTCCGCCAAGCCACCGGTGCCGCCATAGGTGACAATTCTTTGACCAACCTGCAATCCCTGAACACCGTCCCCAAGCATTTCAACCACGCCACTGATCTCCATTCCCAAAGTGAACGGGAGGGGGGGCTTTTCCTGATAGGAACCTGTGATCATCAGCATATCGCCAAAATTCAGAGCGCAAGCCTCGATTCGGACCAGAACCTCGCCTGTTTTGGCGACCGGCTTTGCCACATCCAGTAGCTTTAGTGACTGCCCATATTCAACAACCTGCATTGCACGCATAATATTCCCCTTCGAGTTATCCACGCATAGCAGGGAAACCACACGGTATGCAATAATTCACCCTTAACTTTGCCAAAGGCACGCCAGCAACATAAGCGACCATATTAAGGCCAAAAGCGACCCGAGCATCAAAGGCGCGCCCTGCAATTTGCAAGCATTTGCATTTAAACCTAAAGATGATTTGCAAAATGCAACAATAACTTAAGAGGCCCTTTGGTTGATTTATTCTGAGAGCAACTACCGCTTTGGGTGATGCTAAAAAATTGCATCACCCAGATCATAAATTACGTTTAATCAAGGAATTGCCATATCTTTACGTAGGGTAACGATGATCTTTTTAGGGAAATGTACACACTTGGCATGATAATTGCTATATTACCATCAAGTGAGAAAACTTTTAGTAGGATTAGTGTACCATGAAACACCCCGTAGATATTCATGTCGGAAAACGCGTTCGTCAACGTCGTTGGATGAAAGGCGTTACCCAGCAGCAATTGGGCAATGAAGTTGGCATCAAGTTCCAACAAATTCAAAAATATGAAACCGGCATGAACCGGATCAGCGCATCCCGTCTTTGGGACATCGCAGAGGCCCTGGATGTGCCTGTAAGCTTCTTCTTTGAGGGTTTTGAAGAGGGTGGCGCTGACGTTTCGGCCACCACCAGCACCGCCCCAACCCAGGGCGACTTGCTCGGCGACAAAGAAGCGCTCGAATTGGTGCGCTCATACTACGCAATCCCAGAAAACCAGCGCCGTAAGCTGTTTGATCTGGCACGCGTTCTGAGCGACGTTGCCTGATTAGGGCAACCAACCGATATGGATCACCCTTGACCCGCGTCACAGGGTATGAAATCCCCGTTACATCATTGCAACGGGGATTTTTTGTGACCAATATGTCTGCTCAACTACAACGAGACCTACTCCAAACCGCACACATGCTTGCCGATGCGGCACGTCCTATTGCCCTGAAATATTTTCGCGGGGCCGGACTGGGCGTTGACAACAAACTGACAGAAGGGTTTGACCCCGTAACCATTGCCGATCGTGAAATCGAACTGGAGATGCGGGATATTTTGGCACGCCACCGGCCGGATGACGCCATCCATGGCGAAGAGTTTGGCCCCAAAACCGGCACCAGCGGGCTCACTTGGGTGCTAGACCCGATCGATGGCACACGCAGCTTTATCTCCGGCACACCGACATGGGGTGTTTTGATTGCTGTCGGGCCGAGCGCGGGGCCGGAACTCGGGATTATAGACCAGCCCTTTACCGGTGAACGCTATATCGGTGCCTTTGGCCACGCCAATGTAACGCATCAAGGGGAAACCCGCCCGATTGCTGTTCGAGACTGCCCTGACCTGAGTGATGCAATCCTGTTTTCGACATTTCCAGAAGTCGGTACCGAACAAGAGCGCCACGCATTTGAGCGGGTCCGTGATCAAGCTAAACTCACCCGTTACGGGACCGATTGTTACGCCTATGCGTTGTTGGCATCCGGTCAAATCGACCTGATCATTGAGGCGGGCTTGAACGCTTATGATATTCAAGGGCCGCTGGCATTGATCCAGCAGGCCGGTGGCATTGTCACAAACTGGCAAGGTGGCCCCGCGCATGAAGGCGGTCAAGTAATCGCCGCCGGAGACCCCGCCGTTCACCGCACGGCATTGGCACTATTGGCCGATTAAGGCGTGAACCCATTGATTTATCGCGATAATCCCGACAGTGAAGCAGGCTTAAAGGGTCCACGCTCTAGAGACGGGCGTCAGCTCCTTTCATTTTTGTACCAGATAGTTTTTTGAAAAAAGGTACGGGTCCCAGACCAATTGTCCAGGCAAGCAATGAAATTTTACTGACACCCCATGTGGCAAGGCCGGTCATTATCAGGGTTGCGGAGAATTTCACCAGAACATAGATTCCGGGAGTAAGATCGGGGTGGGCAAGAAGGATTTCCAGGCCGTCCAGAAAAATCGGATGCATCAGGAAAAGCCCGAAGCTGTATTTGCCGATTTTGGAAATAAACATCGGCCAGCGTGCCAGACCGGCAGACATGCAGATCAGGAACAGCAGGAGTGGCATCAGGAAATCGGCCCAATATGCTGGCGTGTAATTGTATTGCCAGTTCCCTGCCATGATGACTTTGTAGGAGTAGACGAGCTTTATCGAAAAGAGTAAGGTGCTGGAAATTAATGCAAAAACCAACCACTCTTTCAGACGCTTTTCATTCATTCCCTGCTTGGCAAGTCCCAAAAAACTGCCAGCGACCATACCATATCCACCATAGGTCAGGATTTTAACTGCCCGCACCAGATAGGGAAAACCGTCCATGTCGCGCAGATTGGCCCACATCCAGACATCGAGCTCCCTTTTGACAAAAAGACAGAGAAATACCAACACACCCAGCCATGGATTGCGCACAGCATACAGGAAAAGCGGTGTCATCAATGCCAATCCGAATAATGTGGGCAGAAAGTGCATATGGTATTGCACCGATCCGAGGATGAAATACTGCAACCATGACCATCCGCTGGATAATTCCGCCCATATGGCCGCGTCATAACCGAAATAGTGGGCCTTTATCAGCCGGTAGAATGCGTAAAAAAAAACCCAAAAGGTGAAAGGTAGCAACAAACGTTTTGCCTGTTGGCGCACCATTTCCCCATAGCTGCGCGGGCGAAGTTCCAGCGACAGACACAATAGAAACAATGAGATTATCCAGAACAATTCGCTGCGTGCGATATAGACCACTGCGCGAAACAGAGCGGGGGCAACCCGTTGAGCCGTGTCATAATCGGGAAAAGGTAGCCCGTTGGGGGCCGAAGAGGCATGCATACCGATGATGGAAAACCCGGCCGCCAGCCTGAGGAAGTCGAGCCATATCATACGGCCGGAAATAATTTGTAGGGATGTTTTTTCTGACATGGAATTTCCTGTGTTTGGCGTACACATTCATTCCACAAAGACCCTACTAATTTGTTACCAGACTGAGTTTTCATAAAACCCGACATCATGATGCGTCCGGGATAAATCTGCGGGGCATGTCAGGGGCGAGCAAGATGCGTCCACAGGACAAACAGTAAGTATGCGCCGTTTGACAGCAGCATGAACATTACCGCCAATGATCCGTAATCCTTGGCATTGCGGGCGAATTCGGCCCAGTCGGTTGCCAGATGGTCCACAATTTCCTCGATCGCTGTGTTCAGGGTTTCAAACGCTGCCAGCAGGAAAAACAGTACGGTCGCAATCAAAAACTCGCCAAGGCTGGCTCCGATCATGGCGAAGACCACCAGCACGAGGACAAATAACAGGACTTCATGTTGAAAGGCGGTTTCGCACCACAGGCGGCGCAGGCCGGCCAGCGAATAGCTGGTGGCGGCGAAAACATGTTTGATCCCTTTGACAGGGGCGGGTTTGGGTTTGTTTTGCGTCACGGAATTTCCCTATTTGCGGCAGGAGGAGATAACATCCAGCGCATCCTTGCGTTCATTGGTTTCGATATTCATCAGACCCAGTACCGAATGGAACAGATTGGCATGGCTAGCGGTCTGTTTGGCGCGTTCCCGCAGGCAGGTCGTATCGGTATTGAACGCCTCTTGGTATTCCTTGGACAGCCACCAGATGAACGGCACCTTGGTTTGTTGCTCCGGTGCCATGAAATAGGGGGCCCCGTGCAGGTAAATGCCATTTTCACCCAGTGATTCGCCGTGGTCGGACATGTACACCATGGCTCCGGTGACCCGTGACTGATCCTGCAACATCCGGATGCTTTGCGCCAACACATGATCGGTAAAGGCGATTGTATTGTCATAGGTGTTGACGATTTCCTCTGCCGAGCAGTTTTTCAGTTCCGACGTACGGCAGGTGGGTGTAAAGCGGCGGAATTCATCCGGATAGCGGAGGTAGTATGATGGCCCGTGACTGCCGATCATGTGAACGACAATCAACGTGTCCTTGGTAATCGTATCGATTTTCTGCTGCAGGTATTGCGCAAAAATCCCGTCGTTGCATTCGCCTGCAGCACAGAACGCCGGATCATCCAGATAGGTCGTTTGAAAGGTTTTCACCCGATCCGCGATGTGTTTGTCGCCGGTGTTGTTGTCCCACCATTCCACATCTACCCCGGCGTGGGACAGAATATCCAACAAGTTTTCATTGCCGATTCCCTTTGTATAGGAATAATCCGTCCGCCTGAAACGCGAAAACATACAGGGCAGGGATGTTGCTGTTGCCGTGCCGCAGCTGTTTACATCCTGAAAGGCAATCACATCGGGAATAGCAGCCAATTCCCGGTTGGTTTCATGGGCATATCCGGTAAGTGAGAAATTCTGTGCCCGCGCGGTTTCACCGGCAAATAGAACGGTCAGAACCGGTTTGCGGGCGGCAGTGAGCAACGGACCTTTACGAGCATCGCGCCCGCGTGGTTTCAATTCTATTTTTCGGGTTTTGATCATCAGCTTGACGTAGTCTATGGTTGCGCTGATCGGGGCACCGGGTTGATAGCTGCCAAGAACCTGTTTGTGCGAACGCAATACTACCGAATAGGTTTTCAGGTTGGTTAACAGCAACCCGACACACAACGCAAAGGATACCACAACGAGCACCGCTTGCCGCAAAAGATTGGGTAACCAGTTACCGCGCTTGATTGGCAGCCACCACACAATCAGCGAAGGGAGTAAGCCCCAGATCAACATATGACTGACAAAGCTGAATGTTATCAAATGTTTAGATTCTTGAAATGTAGTTGTCACCACATTCTGGATCATGTCACGGTCAATCATTACCCCGAGCGTATCCATATAATAGGATGATCCGGCACCGATCAGCAGCAGCAGAATCAACGCGGGCTTTTGTACGCGCCTACCCATAAACAACGCCGTCACCAACAGGGTAAACGCAAAGACCGCGCCGCCAAATATTGCGGTGTCCAGCAGGTTCCCTTCGAGGTCCCTATATGCGTTTTTCCAAAAAGTCTGGTTGAATGCGACCATGATAAAACTGCTTACCAGCAGGTTAAGCACAATCGGTGACAGGCCCTTTTGCGTTGGCAGAGGGCTTGTCGGGGTCAGAAGGCTGTTGGACATTCGGGGCCTTTGGCTTGGCAGGAGGTCAGATCGCGCACAGCATATCGGGTGCTCGGGATCATGGCAACAATGTGGGGCGGGGGGTGGCGACATTCGGCCAAATAGGGTGAGAGGCTGGACAGCGACCCAAACGGGGCTCGTTGCGGCTGCTTCCTTCCGGACCTGACCGGGTTGGCGAGGCGCTTGCCCGCGCCAACCTCTCGGGGGTGTATATAGGGGGGAATCGATTGGTGGGCAAGGCAGCGATTGCAAGAAATCCGATCGCATGCCACAACAGGCCAAACAAAAAGGAGGCAGGCAGATGCGGCATGCGGAAACAGTGACCTTTGGCGGATCCGGTCTGGAGCGTGCGGCAGAGTTGCGGGACAATCCGGAACGTTTGGCCGAATTGCGCAAAACCGATGATGCAATTGTGCTGTGGCGGGGCAAACCGCTGTTCGATTTCGATCGAAAAACCCTGCTGCGCCTGCCCTGTGATCACCCGATGTTGCAAGAATCCCGTATGGGTCCGGCGTTTTTGGGGCTGGAGGGGACCACCGGCGTATTCGCCTTTGATATTTCTCCATGGGTGGCGGATGATCTGGATGCCGACCAAATGGCGCAGTTCTTTGATCAGAGCCAGAACCGCTATCCGGGGTTTCCTGAACATCAGGTTTTTACTGACCTTCGCGCGATCATGGCAATGATGACCCCGCGCGATGCGGAAATGGCCGCCACGGCGCGGGGGTTGTTTGAGTGGCACCGTATCCACGGATTTTGCGCCAATTGTGGTGCCGCTACGGATGTCGGCCAAGCCGGCTGGCTACGGCGCTGTGAGGCCTGTGGTCGGATGCATTTTCCGCGTACCGATCCGGTGGTGATCGTACTGGCCACCCATGGCAATTCGGTGTTGATGGGGCGTTCGCCCGGTTGGCCAGAGGGTATGTATTCATTGCTGGCTGGTTTCATGGAGCCAGGCGAAACGGTCGAGGCCGCCGCACGACGCGAAGTTTTTGAGGAATCCGGAATTCGCCTTGGTGCTGTGGAATATTTGAACAGTCAGCCCTGGGTGTTCCCCGCTTCCCTGATGATCGGCTGCCGGGCAGAGGCGCTCAATTCAGAAATTACGATTGATCCAAAAGAAATAGAGGATGCGCAGTGGTTCACGCGCGAAGCGGTCTTGCAGGCAACAGTTGGTGAAAATCCTGTGCTGAAACCGGCGCGCAAAGGATCTATTGCCAATTTTTTAATTCACAACTGGTTAGCAGACACTCTAAGTTAGCCAAAATCGATTCGAAAAGAGCAGAGGCCAGATAATGCGATTTACCAGTGTACAGGACATCAATGCGCCGCTTGATCATGTTTTCGAACAGATTTCCGATTTTGACAGCTACGAAGCCTATGCCATGCGGGTTGGTGCCCAGGTTGAACGCACGGATAATCTACCGGGCAAGCAAGCCGGCCTCGCATGGAATTTTCAGGGCGAAATGCGGGGGAAAATGCGGGATGTCGATATTGATCTGCTCGAATATACTCCGAACCGCTATTTGAAGTTCAATTGTATTTCATCCGGTGTTGCTGCCTTGATTGAAATGGAAACCATCGCCTTGACCCCGAAACAGGCGCGGCTGAAGGTGTCTGTTGAAATATCCGCCCGCAGTATTTCGGCACGGTTGCTCCTGCAATCCGCAAAACTGGCAAAAAATTCACTCAAGCGCAAATTCAATCATCGGGTCTGGACTTATGCCAACCACATCGAGGGTACGCTGGGTAAGAAAAATGGCCGGCAAGGTTAACCGCGCGGTTTGTCTGCTTCGTAAACACCCAGCACTTCGACTTTGGACGTGAAAAAGCCAAGCTCTTCGAACGCGCGTTTCATTGCGGGATCGTCGGGGTGTCCGATCACATCCGCGTAAAATTGCGTCGCGGTGAAGGAACCGTCGACCATGTAACTCTCCAGCTTGACCATATTCACACCGTTGGTCGCAAAACCGCCCATCGCCTTATAAAGAGCGGCAGGAAGGTTGCGCACGCGAAACACAAACGTGGTGATCAGCTCTTTGCCGGACTGTGGCGCGAGACGCTTTTCCGGAGACATCACCAGAAACCGCGTGGTATTATTGTCGAAGTCCTCGATGTGGCGTGCCAGAATTTTCAATCCGTAAATTTCTGCGGCCAATTCCGAAGCAAGCGCCCCCATGGATTTGTCACCGTTTTGCGCAACAACCTGCGCGGAACCTGCTGTATCTGCCCCGGTAACCGGTTTCAGGTTTTGCTGTTTCAGGAACTTGCGGCACTGCCCCAGCAAGACAGTGTGGCTCATGGCGGAGTCCATGGTTTCAAGCGATGCACCGGGCAGGCCCATCAGGTTGATATGCACGCGCACAAAATGTTCACCAATGATGTGCAATCCTGATTCGGGCAACAGGTGGTGAATGTCGGCAACCCGCCCATAGGTCGAATTTTCGACCGGTAGCATTGCAAGGTCGGCGACGCCAGAATTCACGGCGGCAATCGCGCCCTCAAAGGTGTTGAACGGTAACGCCTCCGCATTTGGATAGACTTCGACACAGGCCTGATGCGAATAGGCACCGGGCACACCTTGGAAAGCAATCTTGATCGCAGAGCCGCTCATTTCGACTTCCTTATGTAAAGGGCATTTCGTCGCGCTTCTATACCTTGCAATCGCGTAGAGGAAGGGGCTAGAAGGGGGCGGAATAATGAAAGTGGGACAGGCTTGTCCGCAGGCTAAGGTGAGAACGACCATGAACACAATGGAATTGACTAAAATTGTTGGCGGATTGTGCGCCTCTTTGCTGGTGCTGCTGCTGCTCAAATGGGGCGCAGATGTGATCTATACCGTCGGTGCCGAAGGCCACGATGGCGAGCATATGGCAGCCTATCCGATTGCAATGGATGAAGGCGGAGAAGACACAGCCGCCACAGAAGAAGGCCCGACCTTCGAAGAAATGCTGGCATCTGCCGATGCGGACAAAGGCGCAAAGGTCTTTTCCAAGTGTAAAGCATGTCACAAACTGGAAAAAGGCGCGAACAGCACAGGCCCGTATCTGTTTGGCGTTGTTGACCGCCCCAAAGGCACAGCCGAGGGGTTCAGCTACTCCGATGCCATCACCGGGTTGGGGGGCGCGTGGACCGTTGCGGATCTGAACGAGTTCCTGACCAAGCCCAAAGATTTTGCACCGGGCACAAAGATGTCCTTTGCCGGTTTGAAAAAAATGAAGGATCGGGTGAACCTGATTTCCTATCTGTCGACTGTAAAGTAATCGACACGGATCGATTGAAAGGCCGTCCCGTTGGGGCGGCCTTTTGCGTTGGTGCCTCCGAATTTATTACATTTTTACACGTAATCGCGTGTTGCGGTTTACGGCAGGTTCTATTTACCTAAATATCAGGAATAATGCGCCCACGAGGTGCAAGGCGGATGAGGAGTATTCAATGACGCAGGCGAAATGCAATGTGGTGGCGAAACCGGCGCGGGATTTGCGTCTCTGGATGATGGTGCCGGTTCTGGCGTTGGCATGGTTGCTGACCGCCTCTATCGGGTTTGCCGAGCAAAAAATCATCAAGTCACACGGCATTTCCACTTTTGGTGATCTGAAATACGGCCCTGATTTCAAACATTTCGATTATGTGAACCCGGATGCGCCCAAAGGGGGTACTTTTTCCACTTGGGGGTTTGGTACGTTTGACAGCCTGACGCCCTATATCCTCAAGGGGCAGGCGGCCTCCATGTCTACGATATTTTTCGAAAGCCTGATGGCAGGCAGTGCGGACGAGCCGGATTCCATGTATGGCCTGCTGGCCGAAAGCATCGAATATCCCGAGGATCGCAGCTGGGCGATTTTCAACATACGTCCCGAGGCCCGTTTTTCCGAT
>CAMZLM010000121.1 GCA_947311485.1 uncultured Paracoccaceae bacterium | reverse complement strand
TCGTCCACATCATATCCTGCCTCGCGGCCTACATGCTCGCTGGAAAAAAGGTCAAAATGAAAAATGTCGCTTATCCATAACTGGGGTTAACCACCACACAGGAGGATGCCGCATGAACGAAGCCGAAACCCGGGCCGAGCTGATAGACCCCGCCCTGAAAGCTGCGGGCTGGGGACAGGTTGAAGGATCACGCGTGCGCCGCGAGGTGATCACCCTTGGCCGCCTTCAAGGGGCTGGCAAACGCATAGGCCAGGACATCGCCGATTATGTTCTGTTCTATCGCGGTCAAAAGCTGGCGGTGATCGAGGCCAAGCGCAAGGGGCTGCCCGATACCGAAGGTGTGGCACAGGCGAAAAAATACGCCGCCACTCTGCAAACGCGGTTCACATACTCCACCAACGGCATTGGCATTTACCGCATTGATATGGCCACGGGGGCCGAGGGCTATGTTGACCGCTACCCCACGCCGGATGAATTATGGGACGCCACCTATGCCACCCCCAACACATGGCGCAACCGTTTCGGCGCGGTCCCGTTCGAAGACAAAGGCGGCCAATGGCAGGCGCGCTATTACCAGCACAACGCCATCAACAAAACGCTGGAGGCAATAGCGGCGGGGAAAAAACGCATCCTGCTGACGCTGGCCACCGGCACCGGCAAAACCGCGATTGCCTTTCAACTGGCGTGGAAGCTGTTTCATTCGCGCTGGAACCTGTCGGGCGAGCCAACGCGGCGCCCGCGCATCCTGTTTCTGGCAGATCGCAACATTCTGGCCAATCAGGCGTATAACTCGTTTTCAGCTTTCCCCGAGGATGCGCTGGCCCGCATCAGCCCCAAAGAAATCCGCAAACGGGGCCGCGTGCCGAAAAACGCCAACATCTTTTTCACCATCTTCCAGACGTTTATGAGCGGGGATGAGGGGGCGGAAAACTACGGCGACTACGCGCCCGATTTCTTTGATTTCATCATCATCGACGAGTGCCACCGTGGCGGGGCCAATGACGAGGGCAACTGGCACGGCATTCTGGAATATTTCGCCCCCGCCGTGCAACTGGGCCTGACCGCCACCCCCAAACGGCGCGACAATGTGGATACCTATGCCTATTTCGGCGAGCCAGTTTACACCTATTCCCTGAAAGAGGGGATCAATGACGGCTTTCTGACCCCGTTCAAGGTGAACCAGATAGCAACCACGCTGGACGACTATGTCTACACTCCGGATGATGATGTGGTTGAGGGCGAGGTTAATGAAAGCAAGCGTTACACCGAAGGCGATTTCAACCGCGTAATCGAGATTGCCGCGCGTGAGAAATACCGCGTGAACCTGATGATGCAGGCGATAGATCAAAGCCAGAAAACCATCGTGTTCTGCGCCACCCAAAGTCACGCGCTTGCCGTGCGGGATTTGATCAACCAAATGAAGGTAAGCACCGAGCCGAATTATTGTGTTCGGGTAACGGCGGATGATGGCACGTTGGGCGAGCAATGGCTGGAAGAATTTCAGGACAATGAGAAGACCATTCCGACGATCCTGACCACCTCGCAAAAACTGTCAACCGGCGTGGACGCCCGCAATGTGCGCAATATCGTGCTGATGCGGCCTGTAAACTCGATGATCGAATTCAAGCAAATCATCGGGCGCGGCACGCGGTTGTTTGATGGCAAAAACCATTTCACGGTGTATGATTTTGTAAAAGCCTATGAGCATTTTAGCGACCCCGAATGGGATGGTGAGCCGATAGAGCCGGAAGACAAGCCGCCGCGTGATGAAACAGGCGGGAAGCCGGAAACGGGCGATGAGGGCGGGGATAAGCCAAAGCCGAAGAAAAAGATCAAGATCAAGCTTGCCGATGGCAAAGAGCGCGTGATCCAGCATATGACCGCCACCACCTATTGGCACCCTGATGGGCGGCCCATGTCTTCCACAGATTTTATGGCGAAGATATTTGGTGAATTGCCGGACCTGTTCAAAGACGAAGACGAATTGCGCAGGCTGTGGAGCCGACCGGATACGCGCGAGAAGCTCTTGGAGGGCTTGGCCGAAAAAGGGTTTGGAACGGCCCAGCTTGACGAGATCAAGACAATGATCAATGCCGAGAAGTCAGACCTTTATGACGTGCTGGCCAATATCGCCTTTGCCCATACGCCCGTGGCGCGGAAAGATCGTGCCGAATTTGGCCGTGCCCGCGTCGCAAAAAACTTCGAAGCCAATTTGCAAACCTTTCTTGAATTTGTCCTGTCGCAATATGAAAAGGAAGGCGTTGGCGAGCTTGAGAACCAGAAGCTCCCCGATTTACTTGAGCTAAAATATAAGGGGCTCGGAGAGGCTACGGCGCAGCTCGGCCACGTTGCGCATATTCGCAAGGCCTTTGTTGATTTTCAGCGGTTTCTTTATCAGGAGAAATTGGGTTAATCGGTCTGGCGAATTTTTCTCTGGGGGTATTATTGGGGGTATGATGAAAAATCACATTGATATTTACATTGTATAACAAAGCGATACACCTCTAATCACAGTCCGTGTGGGGCACCATTTCACTTATTTTTAGACAGAATTTCGCCACTAAGCGGTTGATTGTTTGCTTTAGACTGATCTCACTGAACCGGTGTTTTGCCGATTCTGGACAAATTATGGACAAACGGGATTCGATCTATGTGGGGTCAACATCTGAAGAAAAAGGGGCGCTGGTGGCATTATTATCGGTCTGTACCGAGAACTTATCACGATGTTGATGCGCGGAGGCTGATCAGCTTTCCATTGAAGACCAGTGAATTCGCCGAGGCGAAGTTAAAGGCCGCGCAGTTTTCGATATCTGGCCGAGGGTTTCCAGAGTTGCGCAAGCGCTATTGGGGCAGCGGTTTTGGGTACTTGGATATTTCTCCACGACCAGCGAAAATGTCACTGATGATGTGATACTTCAGTATCTTGAATGACATTCAAAGCGGGAACCTACCGGCATCAGCCGGTCGTCGTTCAGTACTGGTGCGAAATCCCGCGACCACCTTTGCTGGCCGAAATATGGCCGATCTGTCACCCCAATTCTGCCATAACTTTGCCGGTTTTTATGGTTGTTATGGGGGCACGTGATTGCCCCATAGAGGGCGATTGCCTTTGAGAGCAGAGACACGGAATTCTATGGAGTAAATGGTTTATGTATATGTGGTTGCAACGGGCAGTGTGGGTATGTGTTTTAAGTATCGGAGTGGCGGGAACGACTGCGGCCCAAACCCCGCTTAAAATTCTGGCAATCGGGGATTCCCTGATGGCATCCCACCGAATTTCGAACCGGTCGATTTCCAGTTCTATCCGAAAAACACTGCGCGCGGATGTGACCGACCGGTCTGTTCTGGGGGCACGGGTGATTTATAATTTGCCGATCTCGGGGGCCTTGGGCATGAAAATCGGCAAGCAGTTCCGCAGGGGCAAATGGGATTGGGTTGTTGTCAACGGCGGGGGCAATGATTTGTGGCTGGGGTGCGGGTGTTTGCGGTGTCAGCGCAAAATGAACAAACTGATTGCGCCGGGCGGGGACAAAGGGGCCATTCCCAAACTGGTGCATAAAATCCGTAAAACCGGCGCGCGTGTGGTTTATCTGGGCTATCTGCGCAGTCCGGGCGTGGGATCGCCGATTGAACATTGCAAAGACGAAGGTGACGAGCTGGAGACCCGCATTGAAAAAATGGCTGCGGCGGATGACGGGGTGCTTTTTGTGTCTCTGCGTGATTTGGTGCCTTTCGGGGACCGCTCCTATCATGCGGTGGATATGATTCACCCCTCGCTCAAGGCCAGCCGTGAAATCGGCCAGCGCATCGCCGGTGCCATTGCTGCGCAATAGCGCTTAGCCGAGTTTTTGCAAAAGTGCCTGCAAGGCCGGTTTAAGGTGTTCTGCGCCGCTATTTTGCAATGTTTCCAACAGGGTTGCTTCGTGAATTTGGGCCTGCGCGACAAGGTCATTGGCCAGGTCGCGCCCGGTGTTGCTCAGGTAAACATGCACGCGGCGTTTGTCTTGGGGATTGCCTTTGCGATAGACCAGCCCGCGATTTTCCATTTGCAATATGATCCGCGTCAGGCGCGATTGTTCCACCAGTGCCAGCCGCGCCAGTTCGGTGATCATCGCGCCGTCGTGGTCATACAAGCAAGCCAACACCCGCCATTCCGGCACCCGTAATCCGGCCTTGCGTATGGTATCATGGAACTGGTTGCTCGCGGCATCGCTGGCCGCGGCAAGCAGATACAGCAGGTAATCCGAAACAAAGTCGGATTTATCATCCGTATTATCAACAGGTTGGTCTATGGATGGCAAAATGGTCGTCCCCGCGATCGTGTTGCGCCTATGACACCGCACTTGGCGGGGTAATGTCAATGCGGCCTGAAAAACAGGCTTGACCGAAAGTGTATGAAAATGCATATTGTTTTCAGGAGGGCCTCATGACCGACATTATCCATGCGGAAATTCACGAGATTTCAGACCTGACCGGGCGCATTAAAAGCATCCGTTTGAGGCCGGAAACGGGGGGTACCTTGCCCGAATTCACCCCGGGCGCGCATATCCGGTTGCAGTTGCCAGAGGGCACCCATCGCGACTATTCGCTGGTAAGCTTTACCGCACCTCAGGATCGCCCCGCCGACTATACCCTTGCCGTGCAGCGCGAACCAGAGGGAAAGGGCGGGTCGAAATTCATGCATGAATTGGCGGTGGGGGATCGGGTTTCCTTTGTTCCGCCCAAGAACGATTTCCCGCTGGTCATCGCGCCGGCGGTGTTTCTGGCGGGGGGGATCGGAGTCACGCCATTGATTTCCATGGCGGCGGCGCTGCAGGCCGCAAAGCAGCCTTTTACCTTTCATTATACGGGGCGGACGGCCGCGGCGATGGCTTATGCCACGCAATTGCACGCGCAGTTCAATGCGGTGCTGCATTGTGATGATGACCCCGAAACCGCGCTGGATTTGTCAGCGGTTATTCAGGGAATTGCGCCGGATCAGCACCTCTATATTTGCGGCCCGCGTGGCATGATTGAGGCGGCGAAATCAGCTGCCGAACAGGCGGGCATCCCATCGGCGCGCATCCACTTCGAACTGTTTGACACCGCCACAGCGGAAACAGGCGATACCGCGTTCGAGGTCGAAATCAGCGCCACAGGGCAGGTGTTTACCATCCCGCCGGACAAAACCATTATCGAGGTTCTGGAGGCCGGCGGCGTGGATGTGATGTATGATTGCCAGCGCGGGGATTGCGGGATTTGTCAGGTGGATGTGATCAGTGGCACACCGGATCATCGCGATGTGGTTTTGTCGGATGCGGAGCGCAGCAGCGGCAAGGTTATGCAGATTTGCGTCAGCCGCGCGAAAACGCCGCGTCTGGTTCTGGATATTTAGAAAGGACATTTTATGGGACGCTACACAGAAAACCCCAAGGCGGTTGCCGATCTGTTTCAGGGGCATCGCGTTCATCGCGATGTCTACATTAACAACGAGATTTACAATATTGAAATGAAACACCTTTTCGCCAACGCATGGGTATTTGTCGGCCACGAGAGCCAAACCCCGAACAAGGGCGATTATTTCGCAACCCAAGTGGCCGATCAGCCGGTGGTGCAGGTGCGCCATTCGGATGGGGATATC
This sequence comes from uncultured Paracoccaceae bacterium, assembly GCA_947311485.1. Taxonomy (GTDB): domain Bacteria; phylum Pseudomonadota; class Alphaproteobacteria; order Rhodobacterales; family Rhodobacteraceae; genus Amylibacter. The sequence continues at coordinate 3,479 of CAMZLM010000121.1, read as the reverse complement.
TATGTTCTGCGCAATCGCTGCCCGCATAAGGGCACCAAAATTGTGATCGACCGTTCCGGCAATACCGGCAAGTTTTTCCGTTGTCCCTATCATGCGTGGTCGTTCAAAACCAACGGCAACCTGCTGGCGATACCGCTGAAAAAGGGCTATCAGGATACGGGGTTTTCAGACAGTGAAAACAGCAAGGGCATGCCCGGTGTCGGGGCGGTGAAGAACTATCGCGGCTTTATTTTTTGCCGGCTGGCGGAACAGGGCATCAGCTTTGAGGATTTCTTTGGCGACAGCTTGTCTTCGCTGGATAACATGGTGGACCGTTCGCCCGAGGGCCGGCTGGAGGTGGTCGGCCCGCCGCTGCGGTATCTGCATTATTGCAACTGGAAAATGCTGGTGGAAAACCAGACCGACACCTGCCATCCGATGGTCGCCCACGAGAGCAGCGCCGGCACCGCGATGAAATTGTGGGACGAGGTCACCGACAAGGATACGCCCCTGCCGCCGGCGATGGAAATCATCGCGCCCTTCATGTCGCCCTATGAATTCTTTGAGGAAATGGGCATTCGCACCTGGCCGAACGGCCACGGGCATACCGGCGTTCACCATTCGATTCATTCAAAGTATTCGGAAATTCCGGGGTATAAGGAAAGCCTTGCCAAAACCTATGGTACCGAAAAAGCCGAGGAAATTCTGGCGGAAAACCGGCATAATACCGTGTATTTCCCCAACATTATGATCAAAGGCCCGATACAGCAATTGCGCGTTTTTATCCCGCTGGCGGCGGATAAATGCATTGTCGAGAGCTATATCTACCGGCTTGTTGGCGCGCCAGAGGAACTGACCGCGCGCACCGCCATGTATAACCGGATGATCAACGCGCCGACCTCTATTGTGGGGCATGACGATCTGGAAATGTACGAACGCGCGCAGGAAGGCCTGCACGCGGATGGTATGGAATGGGTCAACATTCAGCGTTTGTACGAAGAAGACGAGGATTTTTCAAAGGAGGCCGTCGAAAACGGCACGACAGAACGCCAGATGCGCAACCAGTTTGATGCCTGGGTGAAATTCATTACCATGAGCATGAAACAGGAGGACGCATCATGAGCATCACCAAAGAAACGCTGATTGATTTCCTCTATGACGAAGCGCGGATGCTGGACGAGGGGCGCTTTGACGAATGGCTGGCGCTGTGGTTGCCGGACGGGCATTACTGGATGCCACTGGATTACCAACAAACCGACCCGATCAACACCACGTCGCTGATGTATGAGGACCTGTTCATGTTGAAACTGCGGGTGGAACGGTTGAACGGGGCGCGGACGTTTTCGCAAAAACCCAAGAGCCGCTGCCACCACGTGTTGCAACGCCCCTTTGTCGATGAAATGAATGCAGAGGCGGGGCGTTTTGTCACCACCACATTTATGCATTACGTGGAAACCCGTCTGGACGAACAACAATTGCTGGCTCTGACAGCGCGCCACGAACTGGCGCTGGTGGATGGCCGGCTGCGTATCGCCAACAAACGGGTGGATATCGTCAATTGCGATGCGGCCTTTCGCAATATCCAGTTGCTGCCATGATTTCCCCGCTTGCCCAAACCGTCAGCGATGCCTTTGCCATGGCCGTCAGCCGCTGGCCGGATCGCCCGTTTCTGAATGTGCTGCCCGAGACGGCGGAAATTTACGATATTCCCGCAGGGGAGCTGGACTTTGCGACTGCCAACACCGAGGTCAGCCGCCTTGCCGACCTGTTGTTCCATGCCGGTTACGGGGCGGGGCATCGGGTGTTGTTGTTGTTGGAAAACCGGCCCGGGTTTTTCCTGTGGTGGTTGGCGTTGAACCGGCTCGGGGCGTCGGTTGTGCCGGTCAATCCCGATTTGCGGCTGGCAGAGCAGACCTATATCATCGGCCATGCGGAACCGGCGCTGGCCATTGCTATTGCGCCGCGCTGTGATGATTTGCGTGCGGCTGCCGATGCGGCAGGGGTGGTCATGCCGGTGATCACGCCGGACCAACCGATCCCCGCGCCGCGCGCCAACGCCAAAAGTGCCACGCGTGACGGCGAGGCCGAGGCGGCGTTGCTCTATACGTCCGGTACGACCGGCCAGCCCAAAGGCTGTGTGTTGACGGACCGCTATTTTCTGGAGGCTGGTCGCTGGTATGCCGGTACGGGGGGGCTGTGTGCGCTGGGGCTGGAGGGCGAACGCATGATCACGCCGCTGCCGGTGTTCCACATGAATGCCATGGCCTATTCGTTTATGGCGATGATTGCTGTCGGTGGCTGTCTGACCGTTCTGGACCGGTTTCATCCGCGCAGCTGGTGGGCCAATGTGCGCGACAGCGGCGCGACCTGCCTGCATTATCTGGGGGTGATGCCCTCGATGCTGATGGGGATGCCGCCGGCGGGCGATCGTGACCACAATGTCCGGTTCGGTTTTGGCGCGGGGGTGGATCCGGAATTGCATGCGCGCTTTGAGGACCGTTTCGGTTTTCCGCTGGTCGAGGCCTGGGCCATGACTGAAACCGGTGCCGGCGCGGTGATCTGCGCCAATCGGAAACCGCGCCGTGTGGGCGAGAGCTGCCTTGGTAAACCCGAGGGCGATTTGCAGGTGAAAATCGCCGGTGGCACAGAGGGCGAATTGCTGGTGCGCCGGGCCGGTGACGATCCGCGCGCTGGGTTCTTTGCCGAATATTTCAAAAACCCCGAAGCCACAGCAGGGGCCTGGGCCGATGGCTGGTTCCACACCGGCGATATTGTGCGCCGGGATGCGGACGGGTCGATGTTTTTTGTCGATCGCAAGAAAAACGTGATCCGGCGATCCGGTGAAAATATCGCGGCGGTAGAGGTCGAAACCGTGCTGATGCGCCACCCCGCCATTACCGCCGCCGCCGTAACCGCTGTGCCCGACCCCCTGCGTGGAGACGAGGTTTTTGCGGCGCTGGTGGTCAAGACCGAACCGGATCCGGCGCTTGCAGAGCAGATCACGCGCTGGTGTCTGGATCAGCTCGCCTATTACAAGGCACCGGGGTATATTGCATTTGTCGCGGAATTACCGCTGACTGCGACACAGAAAATACAGCGCGCGGCATTGAAAGCACACGCTGCGGAATTGTTAGGGGGTGAAACCACCGTGGACACACGCCACCTGAAGAAACGGAACGCCGCATGATCCGCGCGCCCTATGACGGGGTGGTTCTGGCTGCACCGGTGAGTGTGCCTTATGTGCGCTATTCACAGGAAACCGCCCATTGGTGGATCGCGCGGGCCTTGCGTGAAACCCTGGGGCAGGCGGGGTTGAACCCTGCTGATCTGGACGGGTTTTCGGTGTCGAGCTTTACCCTGTTTCCCGATACGCCGGTGGGCCTGACCCAGCATCTGGGCCTGTCGCCGCGCTGGCTCGATAGCGTGCCGACCGGCGGGGCCAGCGGCGTGATTGCCCTGCGCCGCGCCGCGCGTGCCGTACAGGCAGGGGATGCGGATAT
>CAMZLM010000120.1 GCA_947311485.1 uncultured Paracoccaceae bacterium | reverse complement strand
CCTTGTTTGGAGACATTGATTCAGAAACCTTTCAACCAAGCAAGAGATTAATAGGTCCTGAGCCTAGGCAGTTTCTTCAAGGTCACTCCTCGATCTCGTAGGGCAGCACCCCATGGCGGTTGTGGTCAATGTGCAACGCACGTTCCAGCGGTGGCACCGAGCGTTGGTGGCAATTTGTGCGCTCGCAAATGCGGCAGGAAATGCCGATCGGTTCAAAGGCTGCGCTGTTTTCCGCATCCAGATTGTCGCCATAGACCAGCGATCCCAGATGGCGCACTTCGCAGCCAAGACCGATGGCATAGCGCCGTGTCGGCGCGTTAAAGGCCCCGCCGGATTTGGATACATCGCGTGCCAGGCAGAAATATTTCAGCCCGTCGGGGGTTTGGGCCAACTGACGCAAAAACTGCCCCGGTGTTTCAAAGGCCCGATGCACGTTCCACAGCGGACAGGCCCCGCCATAGCGGGCAAATTGCAGGCTTGTGGCGGAATGGCGCTTGGTGATGGTGCCGGCTTGGTCCACGCGCACAAAGAAGAACGGGATACCCTTGAGCCCGGGGCGTTGCAGGGTTGATAACCGGTGGGCCACTTGTTCAATCGAGGCCCCGAAAATTCGGGAGAGGCGTTCCAGATCGTGGCGGGTTTCCTGCGCGGATTGCAGGAACAATCGATAGGGCATCACCGCAGCACCGGCGAAATAATTCGCCAGCCCTATTTTGCAAATCGCGCGGGCTTCGGGGGTGCGGAAATTGGCAAAATCAAGCGTGGCCTCCAGCAAGTCATCATGGGCTATCAGTGCGCTTTGGTGGGCGAGCTGAAACAGGCGAGTGGCGGCGCTGGCCTGACCGGACAGGGTGAGCGTGCGGGTTTGCGGATCGAAGCGGCGCAGGTCGTCTTCGCCGGTGACGGTGGTCACCTGATGGGTATCCCGCAACCATTTTGCGGCGGCAACAATCGGTTGACTGCTTTGCAGGCCGGCGGCATCGGCATATTTTTCGGCGACACGGTCGATGCTGTCGATGTAATTGTCACAATAGTGAAAGAAATCGCGCACCTCGTCCCAAGGCGAGGGCGCAAGGGCGGCTTCTTCGCGGCCCAGAGCCTGATCCAGCGAGGCCAGCCTCTCCTGACTTTGACGATAGGCTTGATGCAGGCTCAGGAATGCGCGGGCAAGGGCGGGAGCGTTGGAGGCGGTGAGCTGTAAATCCGCAGTGGGCGGGGGCACATCGCCAAACACCGGATCGGCGAGGGCCTCACGCATGTCGGTGACAATGCGGGTGGCCTCTCCCACGGACAGCTGGGTTACATCAAAGCCGAACTCCTGTGCCAATGCCAAAACGACAGTGGTGGAAATGGGCCGGTGGTTGTTTTCCATCTGGTTCAGATAGGGCAGGGAGACGCCTAATTTGGCGGCAAATTCCTTTTGGGTCAGTTGCAGACGGGTTCGGGTTTCCCGCAGGGTAACACCGGCATAGAGCTTTTGTGCGCGCATGGGTTTGTCCGGTTGTTGCCAGAGCACAGGTGGATTGGACCGGCGGTACTGGCGGGATGAATTTGGTTTTGATTAGGCGCAGTCCGGTGAAAAATGTCAACAGGCACCAGCTGGCCCGTTGGCAGCGCGGAGGCGGGATTGGCGTTCTAGGTGGGCGGCATAGAGCGCGCAAGCCAGTGCCAAAAGCGATGCCGCCACGATGCAGGACAGCAGCGGAAATATCCCGCGTTCTACAGTTAACAGGCTGGCAACAATGGCGGAAATTGCGGCTCCGCTCAGGGTCATGAGCGCGCCGCCCAGACCGGCGGCGGTTCCGGCCAGTTTGGGAAAGATACCCAGCATACCGGCGGTGGCATTCGGGATCACCAACCCGTTGCCCAGACCAATGGTTATGGTAAAGCCAAAAAAGGCCAATGGATTCTGCACGCCCTGAAATATCACCAGCAAGGACAGCGACATGCCAACCGTGGTAATGAGCGCGCCTGAAATCATCATTCGGAAAATCCCGAACCGGTGGGCGAAACGTCCGGTGACGAAGTTTCCAACCATATAGCCAAGCGGGGTAAAAATGAAATACATGCCAAATTCACTGGGCGTCAGGCCATAAATCTGATCCCCGACAAAGGGCGCGCCGCCCAGCATGGCAAAAAACGTGGCCGACCCAAAACCGGAGCAGGCGGAATAGGCCCAGAACCGGCGCGAACGCAGGAGGGTGGGATAGCTGCGGGTTTGTGCCAGCAAAGAGCCGGATTTGTTAAGATTGGTTTCCCCCATATCCCGCCAGCACAATAGCCAGGTGAACAGGCCGGCACCGCCAAGCGCCCAAAAGGCAGCCTGCCAGCCGATATATTCCTGAAGCAACCCGCCGATCATCGGAGCCGTCATCGGGGCAATCGCCATGCCCATCGTCACATAGCCAAGTTTGCTGGCCGCGCTTTCGCCGCTGGACATGTCGCGGATCGCGGCTCTTGAAACGGCAAAACCGGCGACAACCGAGGCCTGCAATAGGCGAGCAGCCAGTAAAACGGCTGTGCTGGTGGCCGTGGCGCAGATCACCGATGCGATCACAAACAAGGCAACCCCGCCGAGTAAAACAGGCCGGCGGCCATAGCAATCGGACAAGGGACCGGCAGCCAGCTGAACAAAGGCGGTGGTCAGTAAGTAGCCCGAAATCAGGAATTGAATCACGCCATAACTGGCGTCGAACTCCTTGGTAATTGCGGGGAGAGAGGGCAGGAAGATATTCAATGACAATGCAGCTGTGGCGGCAATAATAACCAGCGTAAAGAGCGTTGGCGGTGTTTTCGGGTTGAGAAAAACGGGTTTGATCAAATTCTGCATTACACACGTGTAGAGGGTGTTGAGGTGGTTGTCTATAGTATCAGGGAAAATAAGTGACGTAGTTACGTTTGGTTAGGTTTATCCCCGTTTTAAAGGATAATTCACAGAGCTCTATGTCATTTATAGCGCGTGTGTAAGTGGAATGTCAGGGGGACTTGATTCGTAGCTGTGCAGTGTGGATAATATCCTGTGGTTGCGGGGGGGGGCGTAAGGCGTGGTTCTCTACAGTGTTGGACCTGTCCCGCTTTCGCGGGTCCAGATATAGCTGATATCAACCACCCATTTCAGATCGGGCCGATCTGCCGAGAAGTTCCGGTTCAACAGGTTTGGCGCGATATTGAAGCTGTGATTGCTGTCCGTCGTGACCTTGTATTTCTGGGGTCTGATGACGGATATGCCGTTCTGGCGCATCCGCTGCCTGACAGGTGATGTTTACATCACCGAGAAGGAAACGGCCGACACGGCGGTGATCAATATCCAGACCAAGCTCTTTCAGCTCTTCGGTCATTTTCGGTCGGCCGTACCTGTCTGCGCGTCAGCCCGCTAGTCAATGCAATGCGCACTGCGTCGCGTTTGAATCCTTCGGAAGGTCGTGTTGCCATGGTTTATCTCCTTTGCGGCAGAATATGCTCTCAAAGGGGCGGAACAATACCGTGACAGGTCCACCTGTATAAAACCGCACCTGCTCTGTCATTGCACCTTTCCACTTGCAGCCGCAGCTAAAACCGCCTAGAGAACGCCCCGTGGAGAGGTGCCGGAGTGGTCGAACGGGGCGGTCTCGAAAACCGTTGTGGGCGCAAGCCTACCCAGGGTTCGAATCCCTGTCTCTCCGCCACCTTATCTTTTTCAATGAAAAAACCATATAACGCCTTGAACAGGACGGCAATTTTGGGGTTCGAGGTCCTTCATTCCCTTTGCTGGTGACATGCCCGGAAAATGGTTAGTTTCGGCACTATTCGCTCAAGCGCTAATCTATCAGATATCCATAGCCTTCAACGGTTTGCAAGGAAGCTGGTGGCGAGTTCGAACAACTATCAGAGCTAGGCATTGGTCCGGCAGGAAAAGCAGTAAATGCTTACCGTGTAATGTTCTGTCCTCTGAAAGTTCCCAACCTGGAATTGGACACAATAGTGGGGCTGGATTAGATGATCCTCACCCACACATCAGTCCGGGAAGGAAAGAGCACATATTGGAAGGCGATGGAAAATCTGGTGGTCATCGATCAGGCACCGGAGTACCTGGAGCAACCGAGTTTCCAGAAGATTGGGATGACGAAGATATTCTGGACGGTATAGAAGAAGTATATGGCAGTGGTGAAGAGGTTGACGGTCTAGCCGACGATCCTGATTATATTGGACTTAGAGGGAAGTACAAAGGTATCGAAATTGAAGTAATAGTAGATGGTGACGGGAATGTAGTGACTGGATATCCGTCACCCGGTCAGGAAGGTGTCAAAGAAAATCCAAAAGAGGAAAAAGAATGGTAACAGGAAGAAAATCGGTAGCCGTAATTACTGAGAAAATAATCAAGAAATGTGAAGAAACTGGGGACTTCACATTTAACTCACGGCATTTTTCCTCGGTCGGAGAATACGAATTAGCTTTTGATGGAATTTATAGATTTGTAGAAGGTAATGCAAAATTCAAAACTGACCTGGGAGATGATTATACATGGTTGAAACAAGAACTTAGTGCAAATAAGGACTTCTCACGCCACCCTATCTATAAATGGGGCAACAAACTGTAGACTATGTATAATCCATCCCCAAAATCCGCCCATCCCCATCCCCATCCCCCACGCCTTGCCCCAGATGCACCACCCCGATCCGGCGCGCACCCGCCCCCTCGCGTAACCCTACCGCATAGTTGACGCCCGAGGGCGGGGACAGCCATGTCGGCGGCAACGCGGCCCGCTCTAGCAGCACCGCTTCGGCGAGGGGTGAACGCTATG
>CAMZLM010000119.1 GCA_947311485.1 uncultured Paracoccaceae bacterium | reverse complement strand
CTGAACAGATGCGCGAGCCAGCCGGCCTCGTTGTCAACGGTATAGTCCGCAATAATTTTGGTGCGTCCGGCCAGCCCCATTTTTGCACGGTGGGGGGCGTCTGACAGTAAAGAGCCAATCACCCGTGCCAATGCATCCACATCACCGGGGGGAACCAGTTCACCGCTAACATGATTTTCCACCAGCTCGGGTATGCCGGCGATCTGTGTTGTGACCACCGGCAGGCGGGCGGCCATGGCCTCCATTAACACGACCGGCACGCCTTCGGCAAAGCTGGGCAGCACCAACATATCGGTTTGTTGCAACATGGCGGCAACCTCGGATTGCGAGCGGTAACCGGCAAAGCAGGCCTGCGGTAAATGCGCTGCCATTGCCTCCAGTTTGGCCCGCTCCGGTCCGTCGCCGATCAGGGTGACTGTCAGGTCGGGGAAATCGCGCAATACCTGTGGCAGGGCATCAAACAGCACCGGTAATCCCTTGACGGCGGCAAGACGACCAACAAAAGTCAGATGCGGGGCGGGATTTTGCCGCGGGGTTTGGCTGTCATAGCGATCCGGTTCCACCCCGCAATGCACGATATGCAGTTTCGGCCAGTCGGCCGTGTCGCAAAAGGCCATTGCCTGCGAGCGGCAAAAATCACTGATGCAGGCGACAAAACGGGCGTGGCGGATTTTCAGATCCAGCCGCCAGCGGTGTGGTTCGAAAAAGATGTCCGGTCCGTGCAGGGTAAAGCTGTAGGGAATGCCACTGACCGTACTGGCCAACATGGCAACAGTGCAACTGGCGGTGGCGATGTGGTTGTGCAGATGTACTACCCCGCGTTTGTGCAGGTGATCGGCCAGAACCACGGCTTCGGCAAAATAGAACAGCTGATACAGATGTGCGCGCCAGCCAGGGGCTGCGCTCTGCCATGCGCGTTTCAGGCCGGCGAAATAGCGTTTTGGGGCACGGCGCAGGCTGCGCAGATGGCTGCCGGCCAAACACAGCGGGTTTTTAGCGGCTTGCAACACATAAAAGGTGCGGGCGGCCTCGTCCCGTTGTTCGTTCCCGACCAGATGTTCCGCGCCGGTTTTGCGGATGGAACAGGTTTCTACCGGCACGTCGTGTTTACGCAGGGCCATGACTTCGCGCTGGATAAAGGTATCCGTCGCGCGCGGGTATTCGCCGGTCAAATAGGCCACGGGGCCGGTAAGGGGGGGATTAGTCATTTTGCTCTCGGTTGATCGCGCGGGACATGGCTTTGGCAAAGGGGACCAGAGGGGGCAGGTCAAGTTCGGTTTTCAAACGGGTGTTGGCATAGTTCAACGGCATCAGGCGGGCGCGGCAAATGGCGGGGCGTACAAGGCCGGGTGCCCAGTGAAAGCCGCCGACGAAAGAGGCAAAAACCGCAAACAGCCGCCAGTTGACAGGGATGATGGTGCGGGGCCAGCCGCTGGCCTGCATGGCGCGGGCATAGGTGGCGCGGTCGGGCAGATCGTCATCGACTACGTTCAGAACCGCCACCCCTTGCATCGGGGTTTCCGCCGCGACGACAAGGGCGGCTGCGGTGTTTTTGATGTAGCTGAGCGGTATTTTCCCGCGTCGGCCAAGACGCACAAGTACACCGCCAAAGGCCAGCCCGAGGTGTCCGTTCCACAGGTGATCCGGCCCGAATACCGCCCCGATCCGCAGGAGATAACCGTTCAGACCGGAGTTGCGCACAAGCCGTTCCTGTTCCAGTTTTGCGCGACAGTAACAGTCGCGCCGTTCGGGGACGCTTTCAACCGGGGTGGTTTCATTCAATGTGTCATGGGGAGACAGTGCCATGGTATCATAAACGCCAATTGAACTGGCCAGCACCAGTTGCGGTGGTTTGGGCTGTTGTTTCAGGCGCACCAGCAGGGCCGCCGTGGCGGCCACCGTATCGCGTTGCATCTGGGCGGGCGTGCCCGCCAGCGAGGCCGCCGCATGGATCACGGCATCCACTGCGGGCAGAGGCGGTGGATCCGCCAGATCAGCGACAAGGGTTTCCACATCGGGATCATTGGCCCACTGGCCGCCATCGCGACGCACAACGGCAACCACTTGGTGGCCGCGCGCGCGGGCTGCTGCGATACAGTGGCTACCAATAAATCCGCCTGCGCCGGTGATCATTATTTTGCCCATGGCATCGGCTCCATTCGTTCACAACGGGTTTGCATTTCCTGCGCACCAGTATTGTCGCCCGCGTTTTGAATTGCCAGTGTTACCTCGTTTAAGTGGAGCGCAAAATCGCCAGACAACCGGCAGGGGCGGTTTTCACGCAGGGAATCGGCCATTTCCATCGGTCCTAGCGCGAAATTCATCGAGGCCGCGCCCCATCGTCCGACCTTGGGGTGGGTGGGACCGTTCACGCGGATCCGGCGCGGGATCGGGGATTCCAGCAAACGCCGCCGGATCACCATACGCCGCCGGAAGGTTACTTTGCCGCCGTTATCCCATGCTTTGGCCACGCCCAGCACGCCCTTGTCACCGATCACGCGGATCCGGTGGTCGTGCGGGGCCACGATGGAGCAAGTCAACCGTGCCACCATGCCGGTTTCAAAGAACAGGGTTGCGACGGAGAAATCGGGGGCGGCATGGGCGGATTTATCGGGAATCAGGCCTGCACTGGCGGCGACCACACGGCGCACCGGCCCGAAAATGGCGATCAACCATGTCAGGTAATAGCCCGCGTGTTCCAGCGTGCAACCAACGTTGAATTCATCCTCTGCCGGCCATGGTGCGCCGGATTCGCTGATCCATTTGTCATAGGGGGCCTGTGGAACAAATCCGTCGTCCAGTTCTGCATAGATCAGGCGCGGGGTGCCGGCGACCCCGTCGCGGATGGCTTTGCCGAGCGTTTGCGCCGCCTCACCCAGCACGCTGCACGGGGCAGAAGACAGTAACAGGTTCTTTTCAGCGGCGAGCCTGTGCAGTGCATGGGCATCCGCCATATCTGTCGCCAGCGGTTTTTCGGAATAGACGTGAAAACCGGCATCCAGACAAGCGCGGTTGATGGTGTAATGGGCATGAGGGTTGGTCAGGTTCAGGATCACGCTATCCGGCGGAGTGGCATCAAACAGGGCTTGCAGTGTGTTGACGGCGGTCAGGTCCCAGTAATCGCAAAAGGTTTGCAGGCGGGTTGCATCCTGATCATAAACCGCCACCACCTGCGCATCGGGATATTGCGCAAGCGAGCGCATATAAAGGTCTGCCACAAATCCGCAGCCAATGATGGAGAATGCCGACATACTGTCCCTACCTGATAATTCCCGCTTTATGCCGTGAAATTATGCAGCAATTATGGCAGGTGCGGGAAAAGAAACCGGATTGTGCTGCAATTTTGCCATGGGCTGATGTATAAATCGGTAAAAGCAGTGCAATATAATACGAGGGCAGACAGTGGAATTTCGGGTCAAATTGCAAAAGGTTCGGGTGAATATGCCGGATCGGGCCGCACTGTTTGCGGCAGTACAGGAACGGTTTGTCGCCGGACAGGGTTTTGCACTGGCGACGATCAATCTGGATCATCTGGTGAAAATGCGCCGGTCGGATGATTTTCTGACGGCCTATGTGGCGCAAGATTTCGTGGTGGCGGATGGCAACCCAATTGTGTGGTTGTCCCGACTAGCCAGACAGCCGGTTGAATTATTGCCCGGTTCAGAACTGGTGTTACCCTTGGCGGAACTGGCGGCGCAAAACGGTGTGTCGGTGGCCTTGCTGGGCAGCACAGCCCGGACGCTTGCGGCGGCGGCAACCGGATTGCAGGCGCGGGTGGCAGGGCTGCAGATTGCCACGCAGATTGCGCCACCCTTCGGGTTTGATCCGAACGGAACAGAGGCCGACGCCATGTTCGAAGCACTAAGAGAGTCAGGCGCGGGGCTGTGTTTTCTGGCGCTGGGTGCGCCAAAACAAGAAGTATTTGCTGCGCGTGGGCGCAACCTTGCGCCGGATATCGGGTTTGTTTCCATCGGTGCGGGGCTGGATTTCATTGCCCGCACCCAGACCCGCGCACCGGTCTGGGTGCGGCGGCTGGCGCTGGAATGGTTGTGGCGGATGCTGCTGTCGCCGCGCCGCCTGTTCGGGCGTTATGCTTCCTGCGCGGCTATCCTGCCGGGGTTGGCGATCGAGGCCTCAAAGCAATCGCGGAGCCGGTGAGTGGCGCAACAGCAGTTTGTTTTTCAGCCGCCGTTTCAGGGATTGCGGCGGCAGCAATTCACGGTCCATTTCAAAGGTCACGCCGTTCAGCGACGGATCATGCCAAAGCGCCAATTTTGCGCCCCATTTGGCGGCGGTTTCCGGTGGCAGGCCATCGGCAATTCCCATGCCGGTTGCCAACATACCGGGCAGCCAGTCGGTAATGACGATGTCAGGGAAACGATCCCCCAGATCGGCCACCAGCGCACGGGTCAGAATGCGGCCCGCGCCTTTGGAAACGCTATAGGCGCTGCTGGCGGGCAGGGGGGCGATATCGGCAAAGCTGGCCACATTCAGAATGCGCCCCTCGCCGGTTTCCGCCATGGATTTCAGCGCGGCGAGGTTGCAATTCACCATACCGCCGAGGTTGATTTGCATGGTGTGGGCAAAGCTGTCACCGGTTTCCTGCAAAAAATCGCGGCGCGGATAAACGGCGGCGTTGTTGATCAACAGGCTGACCGGCCCGATTTTGGCAAAAGCAGCATCCACGGCCTGTGAATCGGCAACATCCACCTGCATCGGGGTGAAATTATCGGCAAGCGTGGCGGTTTCCTGCACGGCATCCAGCCGCCGCCCGAACCCGACCACCGGCATTTTGCGCGCCAGTTCCACCGCCAGCGCACGGCCTAGCCCCGATCCTGCGCCGGTGATAACGGCGATTCCCTGTGTCAGGTCAACCATGGGATTTCTCCTCTGCTATGATGTGGTCCGCCACCCGCAGGGCATTGGCGGCGATGGTCAGGCTGGGATTGATACCCATGGAGGTGGGCATGAAAGAAGCATCCGCCACATACAGGTTGTTCAACCCGTGTGCGCGGCAATTGGCGTTCAGCACGCTGCTGGCCGGATCATCGCCAAACCGCAGGGTGCCGCTGGGATGGCCAAAGTTCAATTCCGGTTGCTGGCCCAGAAACGCCAGCCTCTGGCCGCGAAATCCGCGTTTGATGGCACGGCGGAAATTGCGGTGGCGGCGCAAAAGTTCATCGGAAAAATGGTATTCAATGCTGATCCGGTCGGGATTTCCGAGGTCCAGAACCACACGGTTATGCGCATAGGGGAGGTCTTCGAGTATGCCGACAAACACCTTGGCATTGCCAAACAACCGCGCGGCGATGGCAGCGGGAATGCGGGTCAGGTTGCGCAGGGGTTTCAGGTTGGCCAGAAAGGACCGGTCGAACATCATGTTCAGGTAATGCACGATTTCCCCGTAAGAAGCATCCAGCCCCAGTGCCTGCACCACGCCGAAACGCTGACCCGCGTGGAAATACAAATCCCGCAGGGCGATGGCTTTGCTGGCACCTTCGAACCCCTGTTTTGGCCACAGGGCGAACATTTCGTTTACATGGAACATCAGGTTTCGCCCGACCTGCCCGCTGTTATTGGCCAGCCCTTCGGGCCAGTTGGCATTGGCCGAAGCCAACAGCAACCGCGGCGAGGCCAGCGCACCGGCGGCCAGCACATAGCGTTTTGCATTTAGGGAAAAAGTCTGCCCGTCGCGGGTCACGTCTATGCGGGTGACGCCGGTGCGATCGGCCTGCAAGGTGGTGACCTTGCATCGGTCCAGCAGCTCCGCATTGCCGGTAGCAAGTGCGGGTTCTACACCGGCAGAGCGCCCGTCCATTTTGCAGTTGCGTGGGCATTTGAAACCGAAACACTGTTTGCATCCGGGCAGGAACCGCGCGGCCATATGGGCTTGATAGGGATGTAGGCCGCTATTGCGAAAGCTGTGCATCAGGGTTGCATCACCAGCAGATTGGGCGGGGGGCGTGGCCAGATTGGCCGGCTCGCGGGACAGCGGATCGGGCTCGCCGCAGATGTGATAGGATTGTTCGGCCTGTTCATAATAAGGGCGCATCGCGTCATAGCCGACAGGCCAGCCGCCGGTGGGGTGTGGACGATCAAGGGTTGCCTCCAGATCGTGGCGTTCGGGGCGTTCCAGTGTGGCCGCGTAAAACACCGATGATCCGCCGGTGCCGGATCCGAGGGCGGCGAAAAATTCGGATGTGCGCCCGTTGATCGTGGCCTTGATCGGATCGGGCCAAAAACCGCGCACCTGTCGGGCCACGGGATCAAACACCGCGTCATTCAGCGCGGTTTGTTCGCCACGCGGCCCGTTTGGGCCTTGTTCCACAAACAGCACCGACAGACCGGATTCCGCCAGCCGCCGCCCCAGTGTGCCACCGCCAACACCGGTGCCGATCACAATCACATCCCAGAGGCGGTTTTTGATATCCCCGGTCATGGTGCGAATACCGGATCAAACAGGTTCCGCAGCATCAGGCCGGTGTTGTTAACCACATGGTTGTTGTCGAAAAACAAGGCCTTGCCGTTGCGGATGGCCGAACAAGTATCGCCGGTGCAAAACATGTCCCACGGATCAATCAGGCGGATTTTCCCCTTGGCCGCGAGTGCATTGAATACCGGTTCCGATTTGGCCACCCGCTGTAATACCTGTGACTTGGGGACGGTTGTCAGGCGTGCCAGTTCTGCCGTGTCAAGCCGCCCGTGCGCAAGTAACCGAGCCAGTTTTCGGGAATCGTATTCGGGGATTTCCGGCACCTGACGCAACACAAACACGCGGTCAAATTGTCGGGCCAGTTCCGTGAATGTATCACGCACCGCAGATGAAAAATCCTTGCCATGCAATTGAATGTTGTTTTGCGCATCATTGCCCACGCCTTGCCCGTTAGCGTAATAGGCCCATCGGCCAATCACCAGCAGTTTGCGGATGGTTGGCTGTTGTTGCAGCGTGGACCGGATCCGTTGCAGGGTATCGGTGCAGGTGGCATCTTCCAGCGGGGTGGCGGCGCTTTCGGTTTTGCTGACCCCGAACAGGGGAGGACAACCGGCGTGCCAAATCAACAGGCCCGGGCGGGTGTGTTCCATGGCGGCCAGTGACACACCGGCCTGAAAGGCGCGCACATGGGAATCGCCCCAGACCAGTACTTCGGGGGGGCCATCCGGGCCGATAGGGCAGATTTCAACCCCGGTAAAGGGGCCGGTTTCGGGCCGGTAACAGCGGCTCCAGTCTTGTAAAAAGTCAGCGCTGGCGTCGATATGCATGCGGGTTTTGGCGTTGAACCTGTCCGGCATGCCGTTTTGCAGATACACCGCACCGCCAAGCGCCAACAGGCTACCCGAGGCAACCGCCACAGCCCCGACAAGCGGCCAGCCTTTGAGGTGGGACAGACGCACAGGCCGTTCGACAAAGCGCCACGACAACGTCGCCAGACCCAGCGCCAATGCGATCCAGAACAGGGTTTCAAATCGACCATAGCCGTCGCGATAGTATTTTGACAAAACCATCACCGGCCAATGCCACAGATACAGGGAATAGGAAATCAGCCCGATAAATACCGGCAGACGGGCAGATAAAATCCGGTTCACCGGATTGTCGTCCCGCCCGTTCCACAGCAGCAACGCGGTGCCGGCAACCGGTGCCAATACTTGCCAACCGGGGAAACCCGCGCCGGGTTCGATCAGGACAATTCCCCCCAGCACCAGCATTAGCCCCAACAGCGACGGCCAGACCCCGTGCCGCCAGTTTTTGCCGATTTTTTGCCCGTGGATCGCCAGTAGAACCCCTGCCAGCATTTCCCATGCGCGAAACGGAAACAGGAAAAACGTGGCGGTGGGCGATTGCGGCGTCAACAGAATATTCGCGGCGAGCGAGGCGATAAATACTCCGGCCAGCAGTTTCGGAATATGCCTGCGCCATCGCACCAGCAGCAAAAAAGTGATGGGCAAGAAAATGTAGAACTGTTCCTCTACCGACAGGGACCAAGTATGCAACAACAGCTTTTCATCGGCGGCCCCGTCGAAATAGCCGGATTGGCGGTAAAAGATGATGTTGGAGAAATACAGGGTCGCGGCAATCAGAGCCTTGCCGAATTCACGAAATTCGAAGGGCAGCAGGATGAAATAGGCGGCAAGACCGGAGAACAGTGCCATTACCACAAAGGCCGGTGCAAGCCGACGCACACGGCGGGTATAGAACCGCGATAACGACAGGTGGCCGGTGTCGGATAATTCACGCCACAGGATGCCCCCGATCAGAAAACCGGAGATCACGAAAAACACATCTACCCCGACAAAGCCACCCCCAAAACCAGGAATGGCGAAATGATAAAACACCACCGCCAGCACCGCGATGGCGCGCAGCCCGTCTATTTCGCGGCGATAGGGGGGCGGTGTTGTCATGGCTGCCAGCTATCTGCGCCCCGCAGGCTCGCAGAACCGCAGGAGTGTGATAGTAAATACCATTGCCTTTGTCATACTCGGACTCTCAATATACGAACGGGCTGTCGGTATCTGCCAGATGTGGCGCATTTATGTCTTTGTCAGACAAAATTGGCTGATTGTTATCCAAAGGCCAGTCAATGCCGATAGAGGGATCATCCCACCGGATCGCGGCGTCGCATTCCGGCGCATAGAAATCTGTGCATTTGTAAACGATTTCCGTGTCTGGTGTCAGGCTGACAAACCCGTGCAGAAATCCCTTT
>CAMZLM010000118.1 GCA_947311485.1 uncultured Paracoccaceae bacterium | reverse complement strand
TCGTCCAGTGTCGATACAAGGGTTTGAAACGAGGTTGCTTTTTCCAAGATGCTCTCCTCCAGATTGATCTTCTGGAAGAAGTTGAATCAGACAATACTCACCTCTGCAAACCCAATGTGCTATTCATGCGATCCCCCTGGGAAAGGGTGTTTCTGCCCTTGCACGGCGGCGATGGATTGGGCATGGTGGCCCCATGGCGGAAATAAACGACATTAAGGATCGGGAGAGTTTGGAGGCATGGCTGTTGGCGCAGCCAGAGGCGCAGATCAAACCCTTTGCCATCGCGATCAGTGCCCGCGTGGCACTGCGGGTTTCGCCGCGTATGTGGCGCTGGACCGTACAAAGTGAACGCGCGCGGGAAAAGGGCATAACCGCACTGCCGTTTCTGCGCTGTTACGTGGTTTCAACCGTTGCCAGCCACAAGCCATCTGTTGAACTAAGGCAAGCCGCCTACGCTGCCGCCAACGCCGCCTTCGCCTTCGCCGAGGCTTTCGGCTTCGCCGCCGCCGACGCCGCCGCTGCCGCCGCCGACGTCGCTGACGCCGCCTTCGCCGCCGCCGCCGCCGTCTTCGCCGCCGCCGACTTCAGCACAGATATTTGGGCAGAGGTCCGGAAAGATTGCGAAGCCTTGCAAGCCGGGCCAATACCCGAAAACTGGCCGCTCTGGGCGGAGGACCGCGACCCCTTTGCCGATCTCTGGGCAGAGGTCAAAGCCGGCCTTGGTGACACGGCCAAAGACTGGCAATTCTGGATCGACTGGTACGAATCCATGCTGCACGGCGCGCCGCAAAACATCGACATGCTCGAAGAAATCGCGCTGATCGACGATGCGGTTTGGAAGAATGGGCCGGAGGCGGTGAATGCGGCGATTGCGGGTATCCGGTTGAAGTATGCGGTGTTGGCCACGCCGAATGCAGAGGTGATGTCGATCAATCCCGACACCGGCAAGCTGCGGGTGGATCCGCTGACCGGTATGCCGCGCGACCATCTGCAAGAGGCAGTGGAAAAGCTGGAAAACGTGCTGGACCTGTTTGATTTCGAAACGGCGGGTGCCAACCAGTATTCGTCGCTTATGGACGAGTGGAAAATCATCGACAAAGCGGTGCAAAAATATGGCCAGCGCCCGCGTATGTTACATTCTGCCTGTGTTCGGGTTGAACGGCGGCTGCGGATCAAGATTGATGCCGGTGAATGTCCAGAGCCGGAAAAAGACGCGAATGTCTGGGATTTTCTGACCACGGTGCAGGCGGTTTCGGTTGATCTGTTCACCCGCGATCCGCATGTGAAAGAGGCCGCAACCCATGCGGCGGCGACCAAGCTGCCGGAACTGGACGCGGCGCAGATCGAGACGCTGTTCAAAGCGGCGGACGAGCTGGCGGAAAATGCCGAGGATGTGTTGCAGGAAGAAGCCCCGCAACATGCCCGCGATATGGTCGATCCGGCATTGAGCGAAGGGGCGCGCAAGGAAGCGTTTTATATCACCGCCAGCCGGATGCTGCGGGCGTGGGTGCTGACCGGATACAGGGGCAGCAAAGCCGCGCTTGAGGAAGTGGAGAGTGTGACCAAGACGATTGCGGGAATTACTAAAAATATTGCGGTAATTTCGACAAGCGGTGCCGTAGTCTCGGCCCCTTTGTGGTTGGGGCAAGCCGTTGACATAATTGTTAAGTATCTTTCTTAACATGCGCGAAACCGACCTTTACCCCCCTGTCAAAGCTTTGCTTGAATCCCAAGGTTACGAGGTGAAATCCGAAATCAGGGATTGCGATATTGTCGCGGTTCGGGGGGAGGAAGAGCCGGTGATTGTGGAGCTGAAGCTGTCGTTGTCGCTGGCGTTGTTGTTGCAGGGCGTGGACCGGCAGGCGATCAGCGATGCGGTTTATGTGGCGGTGCCCCATGGCAAGGGCAAACGGTTTGTGACGCAGATCAAGGACGCGGTAAAGCTGTGCCGGCGGTTGGGGCTGGGGTTGATGTCGGTGCGGGCCAGCGGGGTTGTGGTGCATGTGGACCCCGGCCCCTACCGCCCGCGCAAGGTTGCGGCGCGGCGTGTGGCTTTGCTAAAGGAATTCCAGCGCCGTGTCGGTGATCCCAACACCGGCGGGCAGGTGGGCCGCAAGGTGATGACCGCCTATCGGCAGGACGCATTGCGGATTGCGCGCTATCTGGCGGCAGAGCAGACCGGCAAGCCGGCGGTGATTGCCCGGGCGCTGGATATTCCCAAGGCGGCAGGGATTTTGCGCAACGATCATTATGGCTGGTTTCAGCGGGTGGAACGCGGTGTGTATGAATTGCGCGATGCGGGGCGCGGGGCTTTGGTCGAATACGCGGATGTTTTGGCGGGGTTGAAGGGGTAGGGGGGCGCTGCCCCCAAGCCCTCGCGGGCTTCCCCCCGGGATATTTCAGGAAAATGGAACGAGGGTTTTCCAGAGCGCTTCGCTGTGGGGGGCATTGATGTGCAGGCGAAAGCTGTCGGTTTGCCATTGGTAGATCAGGCAGGGCCAGCCGTGAAACAGGCGCATGCAGCTGTTTGACGGGGTGGCGGGGTCAAGCTCGGTGCCCTGGTTGAGCAGCGGCAGCGCGCGCGGGCCGGAGATTTCGATACAGGCATAGCCGTGGGTCATGTCGGAAATGGCCGCGCCTTGCGGGTGCCAGCCGTCAGGAAGGGTGGGGCCGTTGACCGACAGGATGCGGTCACGGCGCAGGCGCAGGGCGTAGGCGGTGCTTTGTGCGGGGTCGGGCCAGCCGGTGGCCTTTGGTTGGTTGGCCAGTTGCAGGCAGGTGTTGATCGGGCCGCTGAGCAGGGTTTGGCGGTGCAGGGCGATTGGGCGGATGGTCA
Source organism: uncultured Paracoccaceae bacterium (assembly GCA_947311485.1). Lineage (GTDB taxonomy): Bacteria > Pseudomonadota > Alphaproteobacteria > Rhodobacterales > Rhodobacteraceae > Amylibacter. The sequence continues at coordinate 9,187 of CAMZLM010000118.1, read as the reverse complement.
GGTCGTCGCGGATCAGGGGCAGGCGGTGGTCTGTTGGCGCGTCCCATTTGTGGCTGTCGTTACGCATCGAGGCGGTCCCCTTTCGGATCCAGAAAACACGGGGCGGTGACGGTGGCGGGTATTTCGCGGTCCATGTGCCAGACGGTGATCGCCTCGCCGTGGCGGTTGGCCCCGTTTTCCAGCAGCGCCAGCGCGATCGGGTGGTTCAGGGTCGGGCTGTGATAGCTGGAGGTCACAGTGCCGATGGAGCGTTTCCCTGTGACCAGATGCGCGCCGGTGGGCAGCAGGGTATCACTGCGCAGGCCGACCAGTTGGCGGCGGTCGGGGCGGTTGGCGGTTTCGCTGTGCAAGGAGCGGTCGCCGACAAAAGCGGCGCGTTTTTTCCGGCGGGGGATGGAAAAGCCCAGATCATGGGGCATGGTTTCCCCGTCGGTGTCCTTGCCGATGATGATAAACCCTTTTTCGGCCCGCATGTGCGAGACGGCCTCGATCCCGATGGGACCGCCGTTTTCTGCTTGTACCAGTTGCAGGGCGGTGTCCCAAAACGGTTCGGCTTGTGCCGACGGTAGGGTGATTTCAAAGCTGGTATCGCCGGTGAAACTGACCCGTGCCACCCGCAGCGGGGTGTCGTGAAAATGGCCGGTTTGCCATGTCATATGCGCAAAACCGGCGAGGTCTACGCCAAGGTCCAGCGCCTGCATCACCGGTTTTGCCTGTGGGCCGGTGATCGTGAGCGTGGCCCAGTTGGCGGTGGTGTCGTGGATGAATACCCGATCTGGATCGTTGCCATCCTGTCGCCAGCTCTCCAGCAGGGCGGTCACGCCTGCCACATGCGAGGAGGAGCAGGAGATCACAAACCGGTTCGGGTCCATGCGGGCGACCACCCCGTCGTCAAAAACGATGCCGCCTTCGGTCAGCATAAAGCCATAGCGGATATGGCCGGGTTTCAGGGTTGCGATGGTGTTGTAATAAACGAAGTCGAGGAATTTTGCCGCGTCCGGTCCCATGACCTCTATTTTGCCAAGGGGGGTGGCGTCGAGCAGGCCGACATGGTTGCGGGCCATGCGGACTTCGGCGTCGATATCGCTGTACCATGCCGGACGCAGCCAGCCGCCGTATTCGCCAAGCGCGGCACCGGCGGCGCGGTGGCGGTTTTCCAGTGGCAGGCGTTTGAGCGGGTTGAACAGCTGCCCGCGCCGTGCGCCGTGGTATAGTTCCAGCGGCACCGGTACAAAGGGCGGGCGAAAGGTGGTGGTGCCGGTTTCGGGGATGCTCTGGCCTTGCAGCTGCGCCATGGCGGCAAGGCCGGCCATATTGGCGGTTTTTCCCTGATCCGGGGCCATGCCCAAGGTGGTGTAGCGTTTCAGGTGTTCCACCGAAACATAGTTTTCCTGTGCCGCCAGTTTGATATCCTTGAGCGTCACGTCATGTTGCAGGTCGATCCACTGGCGGGTGTTGCTGTTGGTGTCCGGTTGCAGCAACGGCATGGGAACCGGTTTTCGGGCTGGCGGTGCGGCATGGTTCAGTGCCACGGCGCGGGCTTCTGACAGGGCGTCGTCCAGATCATAGGTGCCGTTGGCGGCACCGGCGGCGGCCATGCCATCCGGTGCGTGGCCCGGGACAAAGGCGCTGATGGTGTTGTTCCAGTCAAGCTTGCCCCCCGCGTGACGCCACAGATGCACAACCGGCGTGCGCCCGCCGGACACCAGCAAGGTATCGCACGCGATGCGCTGGCCGTTGTGGTCCACCGCGCGCAGGGTTTTGCCGATTGCTTTGGCGGGGCCGCGGGTGGCGTCCAGCAGCGTCACCTTGCACCCGGCCTGTTCCAGCAACGGTTGCGCGGCGGTGGCAAAGGTGTTGTTGGACAGAACCGCGATATCGCGACCGGCAGCCACGCCATAGCGCGCCAGATATTCCAGCGCCCCGTCCAGCCCCATCACGCCGGGGCGGTCATTGTTGGCGAAGGTCACGGGACGTTCCAGCGCGCCGGTGGTCATCAGGATGCGGCGCGCACGGATGCGCCAGAGGCTGGGGGCTTTGGCAAAACCGTGGTCTTGTGCCAGCCCGACCATGTTGTGGTCAAACACACCAAAGGCCGTGGTGCCGGTCAGGATCCGGCCGCCTGCGGCAAGGATTGCGGCCTGTTGGGCGGCGATCCAGTCGGCGGGGGACTGGCCTTCGACCGGCAGGGCGCGCCGGAACAGGCCGCCGCCAAGGGCGGGGTGGTCCTCGATCAACAGCACGTTCTGGCCGGCCTCGGCAGCATGGCGCGCGGCGGCCAGTCCGGCCCCGCCGCCCCCCACCACCAGCAAATCGCACCGGTCGTGGTGTTGGGCGGATTGGTAGCCCGCGATCAATTCGCCGTCCAGCCGGCCCAGACCGGCCATTTTGCGGATCATGCCTTCAAACAGGTGCCAATTCGGCCAGATGAATGTTTTATAGTAAAACCCCGCCGGCATCAGCGCATGGAACCGGTCCAATACGCCCTTGAGGTCGTGTTTCGCCGTGGGAAAGGCATTGACCGCGCGCGCCTGCATTCCGTCGATCAGCGCGGTGGTGGTGGCGGCGCAGTTGGGGAGCGTCCGCCCGTTCAGGGTGACATCGAAAATGGCGTTCGGGTCGTCAAACCACGCCCCCCAAACTCCGCGCGGGCGGTGGTATTTGAAGCTGCGCCCCATGATCCGCACCCCGTTTGCCAGCAAGGCAGAGGCCAGCGTATCGCCCTGAAAGCCGCTGTAGCTGCGCCCGTCAAAGGTAAATTCCAGCGGCTTGCTGCGATCGATCAACCCGCCCTGCGGGGTGCGAAAACCGGTCATGGGATGTCCTTTCGCAGTGGTTCGCAGCCCAGAACGGCCATGCTCAGCGTGTCGCGTTTCAGGATGAAGACTTCGGCGCAGGGCGTGTGGATCCAGACCTCGCGGGTTTCGCCCTTGGGGTTTTTCCGGTTGTGCAGATAGGCGGCCCAGTCCGCATCGCTGACCGGTTGTGTGGTGTCGGGGCGGATTTTTCCGGCCTCGGCGGCAAAGTGGAATTCGCGTTCATCGCGCAATCCGCAAAAGGGGCAGGGGAATTGTTGCATGGGCGGCTCCTAATGGGCGATGCCGGAGGCGGCACCTTCGTCGATCAAGGCCCCGCGCGCGAACCGGTCGAGATCAAACGGGCGGCTGATGGCGTGGTGGTTGCCCGTGGCCAGCAGATGTGCAAACAGATAGCCGCCTGCGGGAATGGCCTTGAACCCGCCGGTGCCCCAGCCACAGTTGATGAACAGGCCCTCCAGTGGGGTCGGCCCGATCAGCGGAGAGCTGTCCGGCGTCACATCCACATTGCCCGCCCAATGGCGTAGCAGTTTTACCTTGGCCAGCGCGGGGGCCATTTCGATCAGGCCGGAAAGCACCTGTTCCTGCACCGGCATGTTGCCGCGCTGCCCATAGGAGGGCACCCGGTCCAGCGCCCCGCCAATCACCAGCCCGCCCTTGTCGGACTGGCAAAAATAGGTGCCGGTGGCGGGGGAAAAGGCCACGGTATCGATCACGGGTTTCAGCGGTTCGGAGACAAAAGCCTGAAGCGCATAGGACTGGATCGGCAACTGGAACCCGCCCATCCCTGCCAGCACGGAGGAGTGACCGGCCACCGCCCCGCCGACCCGTCCGGCGCGGATGCGGCCTTTGGATGTTTCGACGCCTTTGCAAATGCCGTTTTCAATCAGCAGGCCGGTGACCTCGCAGTTCTGGATAATGTCGACCCCCTGCCGGTCTGCTGCGCGGGCATAGCCCCATGCCACCGCATCGTGGCGGGCGGTGCCGGCGCGGCCCTGAAACACGCCGCCATGGATCGGATAGCGCGCATCGTCGCGAAAATTCAGCACCGGCGCGCGTTTACGCACGGCGTCGCGGTCCAGCAATTCCGCATCCACCCCGTTCAACCGCATGGCATTGACCGTGCGCGCGGCGATTTCCATTTCCGGCTCCGAATGCACCAGAAACATCAAGCCGCGCTGGGAAAACATCACGTTGTAATTCAATTCCCGCGACAGATTTTCATAGAGCCGCACCGACAGATCATACAGCGCCGCGCTTTCGGGGTAAAAATAGTTCGACCGGATGGTGGTGGTGTTGCGTCCGGTGTTTCCGCCGCCGAGCCAACCCTTTTCCAGCACCGCAATCCGGCGCACCCCGTGGTTTTTTGCCAGATAATAGGCCGTCGCCAACCCATGCCCGCCCCCGCCGATAATCACGATGTCATATTCCGCCTGCGGTTTCGGGCTGCGCCATGCGGGCTTCCAGCCGTTATGGCCGTTAAAAGCGTGGCGCAGCAGGGCAAAGGCGGAATAGGCCATGACAACTTCCCGTGAATCGATTCAAGGGGAGTGTAACGGAGAGAATCAAAAGGGGAAACGCGAGATGTCGATGCGGACAAGCCAACAGACCTGTTTGCTCGCGAAATACGCCAAGTGCGGGGGGTATAAACAGACTTGGCAGTCCCTAGGGGAATTGAACCCCTCTTTCCAGGTTGAAAACCTGGCGTCCTAACCGATAGACGAAGGGACCACAAAGTCTGTGAAGCGGCTTTTAGTGAAGTGACGGGAGCAGATCAAGAGGATTCGTGCACTGAAATGCGACTTTTTTAAATTTCTTTGTTTGCCTTCGAATTCGTCCAAATATCCCCGCCGGAGGCATAAGAGTTCTAATGCCTCCGGCGGGGATATTTATGCGAATTCGAAGATAGGCCTATTCGGCCAACGCCGCATCTTCCAGTCGTAGTTTGGCGCGGCGGCGCCCCCCCCATTCGTCGATTTCAAGGCGGCCTGCCAGATGAATCAGCTGGCCTTTGTGGCCGTCGATCAGCGGGCCGAGCGGGGTGTCGAAGGCTCCGAAGGCGATGGCGTCGATCCGGCCGCCGTTCTGGTCCTGTGCGGTCAGGCGCAGGTGGTTTTCGCCGGCGCGTTTGGCAAAGGCGATGCGCTGGGCAGGCAAGGCATAGCGCGGCGCGGGGGCACCGGCCCCAAAGGGACCGGCGGTTTCCAGTTGTTCGATCAGCTCGGTGGTGATCGCCGTTGGCTGGATTGCGCCATCCAGCAGCAGGTCTTTAGGTCCGATTTTATCGGCCCCCTGTTTTTGCAGAAGTTCGGCAAGGCGCGCCATGGCGGTTTCCAGTTGATCCGCCGCGACCGACAGGCCCGCCGCCATTTTGTGGCCCCCGCCCTTGAGCAGCAGGCCTTCGCGGGTGAGCGTGGCAATGGCCGCGCCAAGGTCGATGCCGGTGACGGAACGGCCCGAGCCTTTGCCTTCGCCGTCGTTCACCCCGATCACCACGGCGGGGCGGTTGGAGGCTTCTTTCAGGCGCGAGGCAACAATGCCGACAACACCCGGGTGCCAGCCGTCGCCGGCGGCCCAGACCAGTGGCGCATCAAAGCCGCGCTGTTCGGCCTGTTCCATGGCTTGCAACCGGACTTGTGCCTCGATTTCGCGGCGTTCTTCGTTCAGGATGTCCAGCTGTTCGGCCATGGCCGAGGCTTCTTGCGGATCAGCACAGGACAGCAGGCGCGCGCCAAGGTCGGCCTTGCCCACACGACCACCGGCGTTGATGCGCGGCCCCAGAACAAAGCCGAGGTGATAGGAATTGGGGGCGGTGTTCAGCCGGCCCACATCCGACAGGGCTGCCAACCCGACGCGGTGGCGCTGGGCCATGACCTTTAATCCCTGACGCACCAGCGCGCGATTCAACCCCTGTAGCGGGGCCACATCGGCCACGGTGCCAAGCGCGACCAGATCGAGCATGGGCATCAGGTCGGGGCCGGCAATGCCCTTGGCGCGCATCAGGCGGTTGATCGCCACCAATGCCAGAAACACCACGCCGGCGGCGCAGAGATAGCCGAATTCGTTGTCTTCGTCCTGTCGGTTCGGGTTGACCACACCCAGCGCGGGGGGCAGGGTTTCCCCGCCGGTATGGTGGTCCAGCACCACCACATCGGCCCCGACAGCGGCGGCGATGGCATCGTGGGACAGGGTGCCGCAATCGACACAGATAATCAGATCGTGATCGGCGGCCAGCATCGCCATGGCCGGCTCATTGGGGCCATAGCCTTCGTCGATGCGGTCGGGGATGTACAGCGTGGCATCCTGCCCCTGTTGGCGTAGCCAGTCCAGCAGCAGCGCGGCAGAGGTACCGCCATCCACATCGTAATCGGCAAAAATCGCGATGCGCTCGCGGGTCTGGCTGGCGTGGAAAATCCGTTCCGCGACCTTGTCCATGTCACGGAAAATCGACGGATCCGGCATCAGGTCGCGCAGGGCGGGGGCGAGGAACATCTCGGCCTCTGCCGGTTGCACACCGCGCCGGGCCAGCGTGCGGGTCAATGTGTCGGGCAGGCCGGTTTGCTGGGCGATGGTTTGCGCCAGCCGGTCCTGTTCATCGGACAGCCCGACCCAGCGACGCCCCGTAGCAGAGGTTTCAACCCCGAGAAAAGCTGTCATCGTTCAGTCCCCTGTTTACCGGTTTGCCGCGCAGTTCCAGATAGAGTTGCCGCCAACAGGTGTGGGTGCGCCATTCTGTCCTGCTGTGTTCCGGTGAGTGTTGCTTTGCCCTAGACCTCGACGATTTTCAGGGCCAGCGGTGTGCCGACCGTGTGGCCGGTGGCGGAAATTGCATTCAGTGCGGATTCGATCGCGGCAGGCGCGATTTCGTGGGTCACGATCAGCACCGGCGCGGCATTGTCCTGATGTTCCTTTTGGCGCATGCGGTCGATGGAAACGCCGGCGTCTGCCAGTGCGGTTGTGATCTTGGCCAACACGCCGGGCACATCCTGCAGGGTCAGGCGGATGTAATAGGCCGACGGAGTGCTGGATCTGACGGCTTTGGCCGGTTTCAGGCTGTCGGCAGGTTGGCCGAACACCGGCAGGGACAGGCCGCGGGCGATGTCCATCACGTCGCCCATTACGGCGCTGGCGGTGGGGCCTTCGCCGGCACCGGCACCGCGCATGACAATCTGGCCGACGGCGTCGCCTTCGATTACCACCATGTTTGTACCGCCTTCGAGCTGCCCCAGTGGCGAATTATAGGGGACCAGACAGGGTTGCATGGTCTGTTCCAGACCGGCATCCGTCATGCTGGACAGGCCCAGCAGTTTGATGCGATAGCCCATGTCCTTGGCGGCGGTGATGTCGTCGATGCTGATTGCGCCGATACCTTCGAGCTGGGTACCGTCGAAATCAACCTGCGTGCCATAGGCAATAGCCGACAGCAGCACCAGTTTATGGGCCGCATCAATGCCGCCCACGTCCAGATTCGGGTCGGCCTCCAGATAGCCGAGCTGGTTGGCTTCCTCAAAGACGGTGTCATAGGGCAGGCCGGCGTTTTCCATGCGGGTCAGGATATAGTTACAGGTGCCGTTCATCACCCCCATGATGCGGGTAATGCGGTTGGCCGCCAGCCCTTCGGTCAGGGTTTTGATGATCGGGATGCCCCCGGCGACGGCGGCTTCGAAACGCAGGTTCACGCCTTTGGATTCGGCGGCGCGGGCAAGGGACTGGCCGTGGTGGGCCAGCATCGCCTTGTTGGCGGTGATGACATGTTTGCCGGCGGCTATTGCGGCCTCTGTGGCGTCTTTGGCGGGGCCGGTATCGCCACCGACCAGTTCGACAAACACATCCACATCGGCCCGTTTGGCCAGATCGACGGGGTTGTCTTCCCAGTCATAACCGGACAGGTCCACATCGCGGTTTTTGTTACGGGTTCGGGCGGAAACGGCGGTAATGGTGATCTCGCGGCCGGAACGCGCCGACAAAAGCGCGGCCTGTTGCTGAACGATTTTGATAACGCCGGTGCCGACGGTGCCAAGCCCGGCAATGCCGAGGCGCAAAGGGGAAGTCATGGGATGCCTGCTCCGCTGAATACTAATGGTGCCGCAGTGTTAGAGCAATCCGGCTGCGGGGGCAACGGGCGCGGTTTAATTTACCTTGGCACGGCGCAGGGCGGCAGCGCGGGCGCGCAGGCGGCGGATACGGGCGTTGAACCGGTCGTTTTCATCGCTGACCTGTTGAGGGTTACGGGCCACATCGCTGCCCGCCTGAACCAAATCGTTGGTCGGGGCCAGTGTTGGCCAGGTTTCAGACGTCAAATCCGTGTGCGAGGGATAGCGGAAGTCCGGCACATCATCTTTGATGGAGCAGCCGGCCAGCAGCAGCGTGATAACGCCGGCTGTGATGCCTGTGTGTGTCGATCTGCCCATGGTTCCGCCCTCTGTTTGCCGTCAACATATCCTTGCCCCGATGGCAGGGCAAGGATATGTTGGCATAACACTATTGAATGGGCGTTCAATTCCTGTGGAATGCGCCAGAGGAAAAACATGGCGCGTAAATCCGGTTCCAGTGCAGAAAAAACCCGCCCGCTTGTGCAGGCGGCGGCGAAACGTCTGTTTGCGCGCCACGGTTTTGCTGCCGTCTCCATGCGCCAGATCGCGGCAGAGGTGGGCGTGCAGGCGGGGGCGCTGTACCTGTACACGCCGGACAAACAAAGCCTGCTGTTCGATCTGATGCAGAACCACATGGAAGAATTGCTGGCCGCATGGGAACAGGCGGATCCGGGGGGGGATGCGGCAACACGCTTGCAGGCGTTTGCAGAATTCCACATTGATTACAATCTGCAACGGGTCGAGGCGGTGTTCATTTCCTATATGGAATTGCGCAACCTGACACCGGAGAATTTCGCCGTGATCGAGGACATGCGCCGCGCCTATGAAACCGTGCTGGAGGATATCCTCAAGGCTGGCATGGCCGAGGGCGTTTACCGGCTGGAAGACACCAAGCTGACGGCGCTGGCGATTATTGCCATGCTGAACGGGGTCAATACGTGGTATCGCGAAGATGGCCGGCTGAGCCGGGCGCAGGTGGCGGATATCTATGTGGAAATGGTGAAGCGCGCCGTGGGGGTGCTCTGAAACAGTGCAGGCCGCGCTTTCGGGGGAAAGCGCGGCGCTAGCCTGTGTTTCAGGCCCGAATGGTGTTCAGCATCAGTTCCACATTCTTCGGATCGCCATCCGGTGTGATCCCGTGGCCGAGGTTGAAAATATACGGCCCCTTGCGGAAGGTATCGACAATGCGCCGGGTTTCATCCACCAGCGCCTGACCGCCGCTTACCATGTGGTGCGGCGCAAGGTTGCCCTGTACGCAGCCATCCACCTGTACGTTTT
>CAMZLM010000117.1 GCA_947311485.1 uncultured Paracoccaceae bacterium | reverse complement strand
TGCATGGTGGTCACACCAAAGTTGCCCAGACCCGCATTCATGCCCAGCGCATAGCCCTGTACCTTTTTCGGATAAAAGAAAGAGATGTTGGACATCGAGCTGGCAAAGTTACCGCCGCCAATACCGGACAGAAAGGCCAGAACCTGAAACTGCCACAGGGGGGTGTCCGGGTTGCTAAGCGCATAACCTGCGCCAATGGCCGGGATCATCAACAGCGCCGTGGTGAAAAAGATGGTGTTCCGCCCACCGGCGATACGAATAAAGAAGGTGGAAGGAATACGCAGGGTCGCGCCGGTCAGACCGGCAATCGCGCCAAGCGTAAACAGTTGTGATTTTTCAAACGGAAAGCCAAGGTTGATCATCTGAACGGTGATGATCCCCCAATACAGCCAGACAGCAAAGCCGACCAGCAGGCTGGGGATCGAAATCCACAGGTTCCGCGTCGCGATGGACTTGCCGGTCGAGGCCCAATAGCCCTCGTCCTCAATGTCCCAGTTTCGTATGTCTTGTCCCAAGGTTTGTCTCCCTCTTGTGAGTGTTAAGGCGGCGGGCCTAAATCACAGCCCGCCGGTTGTTTGATTAATGGGGTACGTCGGAAAGGTGCTTGTTCTGTGCCAGTTCCGGATGGGCCTTGCGGTCCATGGCGCGAATGGCAAGATGCATCCACAACATGCTGACAGCCACCAGAATGAACATCAGCATGAACACAACCGACCACACCTGAAACACGTCCAGCAACACACCAAAGGCAATGGGCAGAACGAAACCGCCCAGACCGCCGATCATGCCGACCAGACCGCCGACAGCACCGACGTTTTGCGGAAAATACACCGGAATGTGTTTGTACACGGCGGCTTTGCCGAGGCTCATCATGAACCCGAGGACCACAGTCAGGAACACAAACACATAAAGCGGAATGCCAAAGCTGAACTTGATCAGGTTTTCGCTGCCGTCCGCATGGGGGATGCCCTGAACCACATAGGTTGTTTCAGGATAGCTCATCACGAACAGCACAATCAGCGACACGCCAAAGGTCAGGTACATCACCATGCGCGCGCCCCAGACATCCGACATCCAGCCGCCAAGCGCACGGAACACCGAGCCAGGCAGGGAATACATGCCGGCAAACATACCCGCAGATGTTAATGCCACCCCGTAAGCGCCGACATAGTAGCGCGGCAAGAAAGAGGCAAAAGCAACAAAGCCACCGAACACAAAGAAGTAGTAAGTCGCAAAACGCCAGACCTGCGGGTTTTTCAGCGGCTCCAGCTGTTTCAGCGCAGAGGCCGGTTTTTCACCTGTCAGCTTCTGTTTCTTGCGTACGGGGTCTTCTTTGGCGAAAATGTAGAAAACAATCGCCATAATCACCAGAACCACCGCATAAATGCGCGCGGTGTCTTCCCAGCCATAGGCCAGAACCAGAAACGGCGCGGCAAAGTTGGTGACCGCAGCCCCCACGTTACCGGCACCAAAGATACCAAGAGCCGTGCCTTGATTTTCGGCCTCGAACCAACGGGACACATAGGCGATGCCGATGATGAAAGACCCGCCGGCCAGACCAAGCCCCAGTGCCGCCATCAGGAACACCGCATAGGAGTGAACCGAGGCCAGCAACCAAACCGAAATCGCTGTGATCAGCATTTGCAGAGGCAACATAATCCGGCCACCGAACTGATCGGTCCAGACGCCCAGAAAAATACGGCTGAGAGAGCCGGTCAAAACCGGGGTCGCCACCAGCAACCCGAACTGGGTTTCACTGAGGCCCAGCTCTTGTTTGATTTTTACGCCAATAATTGAAAAAATTGTCCATACAGCAAAACAAACTGTAAATGCCAAAGTGCTCAGTCCGAGCGCCCGGACCTGGTCACTTTTGGTTACACCTTCTAGATCATGCATTACGTGCCCTCCACGTTATAGTTGCGCGATAAACGCCTTGCGCCTGATCAGTGTACACAGAAAGGGCGGGCTTGAATACTTGATTATAGTCAAGTTGTCGGAAAAAAACGTTTAAAATAAACTGGTTACGACATTTGTTAACTGCCTGTTCAGGGTTTTGCAAGTGGCGCGAAAACATGTGCCAGTTGAGTGCTTGACTTTGGTAGGGGTTATAATTGATAAATGTCAAATGTAGCAAAGTGAGCCGTTCCATGCGTGATAGTGACATACCAGCGATTCGTTTCCTTCCTCTGTTCAACGAAATGGCCGAGGAGAGCTTTTCCGAACTTGTGCGGGGGGCCTATGTGCAGAATTTCCCGCCGCATATGGAATTGATTGTCGAAGGCGATCCCTGCGACTTCTTGCATATTGTGGTGGATGGCTCGGTGGAGCTGCTGGCCAACTGGAACGACCGCGAAACCACAATGACGATTTTGCGCGAAGGGGCGACATTTATTCTGGCAGCGGCCATTCGCGATGCGCCCAACCTGATGTCGGGGCGCACACTGGAACGCAGCCGGGTGATTATGATCCCCGCCGAAGACGTGCGCGCGGTGTTCAAGAAAGACCACGCCTTTGCCCGCGCTGTGGTGATGGAACTGGCCTATTGTTATCGCGGAGTGATCAAAGGGGTGAAGGGGCTGAAGCTGCGCACGTCGATTGAACGTTTGGCGAATTACCTGTTGAAATTACAAAAGAAAATGGGCGGAGCGGAGAGCTTCACCCTTTCTGTCGAAAAACGCCGGTTGGCGTCTATTTTGGGGATGACACCGGAAAGCCTGTCCCGCGCGATCAAGGCCTTGCGCCCTTACGGGGTGATGATCGACGGGCAGACGGTTTCCATTACCAACCCCGACGACATCCGCACACTGGCTAAACCCACCCCGCTGATCGACGACCCGCGCAGCTAAAGCAGCTCGCCGAAAACCTGAATCACCAAAACCTTGCCGCCCCTTTTATCAGATGGCCGGTGTCTATTTTGGGCGCGGTCACGGGACAGGTTTCAAGCAGGTTACGCCGATCATACTGTCGCGGGTGACAAGTGCCGCGAGGTCGGCTTCACGCATGCCTTCGCTGCCTTGCGGGCGCATGGGCACCACCAGATAACGCATGTCGGCGGTGCTATCGTGGACGCGCAGGGTTACAGTATCGCCCATATCGTGGAATCGTCCGAGTTTGTTTTCCATGAGGGCAGAGTAGGAGCGGATTGCCGGCGGGGCAAATGTTATTACCGGGTGGCTCCCGCCAAATCTGTGTGAACGGGGCATTCACTTGATTTGTTGGGGGTGGCATTTTGCTGGTGCAAAATGTGGGGGATACGTGGGGGCGTGTGTGGTTTGGTGGCGCGGGATTGCGCGGTGAGGGCAAGGGTGATTTTGCGGAGAGGCGATTCAGGGACAGGTCTGCCCTGAATGCGCCAAGGCAATTGTGCTGTGGCGATTCTTCAAAGCGTAAAGGGTAAAGGGCCTGCGGCCCCGCCTTTGGCACCCTTGACCCTTTGCAGAATCACCGTGATAGTTTGTTGATGTGGCCCATTTTCCGCCCCGGTTTCGGATCGGCCTTGCCATAGAGGTGCAGGCCGATGGACGGGTCCGATGTAAGGGCGTGAATGTCTGTGGCCTCGGTTCCGATCAGGTTGGTCATCACCACATCGCTGTGGCGTTGGCCATCGCCCAGCGGCCAGCCGGCGATGGCGCGGATGTGCTGTTCGAACTGATCTATGGTACAGCCGTTTTGCGTCCAGTGGCCGGAATTATGCACGCGCGGGGCGATTTCATTGACCAGCAGGCCGGTCGGGGTGACAAACAGTTCAACCCCCATCACGCCCACATAATCCAGCGCGTTCAGGATCTGGCCGGTGAGGATCACCGCGTCCATTTGCTGGGCGTGGGACAGGGTGGCGGGAATGGTTGTGGTGTGCAGAATACCGTCGCGATGCACGTTTTCGCCGGGATCATAGCAGACCACGGCCCCGTCTTGCGCGCGCGCGCCGATTACCGATATTTCGCGGCTGAAATCGATGAAACCTTCCAGCACGCAAGGGGTCTGCCCCAGATCGGCCCATGCCTGTTGTGCATCAGCGGCGGATTTCAGGCGCGACTGGCCCTTGCCGTCATAGCCGAAACGGCGGGTTTTCAGGATGCTTGGCACGCCCACGGTTTCCACGGCGGCCTGTAGATCGTCCGCGGTTTCCACATTGGCGTAAGGCGCGCATTTCAGGCCCAGACCGGTGAGGAAATCCTTCTCGACAATCCGGTCCTGAGAGGTCGCCAGCGCGCGCCGGCCCGGCAGTACGGGACGCAGGGTTTCCAGCAGGTCCAGTGCCGCAGTGGGGATATTTTCGAATTCATAGGTGATCACATCGACGCTGTTGGCAAAAGCACGCAGGGCGTCCAGATCATCATAAGGCGCAGTGGTCAGCGCATGCGCCACCTGTGCGGCGGGCGGGTTGGCACCCGGTTCGAAAATATGGGTTTTCAGCCCCAGACGCGAGGCCGCAACCGAGAGCATCCGCCCCAGTTGTCCACCGCCCAGAATGCCGATCGTTGCGCCAACGGGCAGGGGATTAGTCATCGCTTGGTTCCTCGGCAATGCTGTCGGACAGGGCTTGGCGCCAGTCGTCAAGCCGTTTGGCAAGCGCGGGGTCGGTATTGGCAAGGATCGCAGCGGCCATCAGGCCGGCATTGGCGGCACCGGCGGCCCCGATGGCCATGGTGCCGACGGGGAATCCTTTGGGCATTTGTACGATGGAATAGAGGCTGTCCACCCCCGAAAGCGCACGGGTCTGGATCGGCACGCCCAGCACGGGCACGCGGGTTTTGCTCGAGAGCATACCGGGCAGATGCGCGGCCCCGCCGGCCCCTGCGATAATCACCTGCAAACCGCGATCAGCGGCGGTTTTGCCATAGCTCCAGAGCCGGTCCGGTGTGCGGTGGGCAGAGACGATTTTTGTCTCGTGCGCCACGCCGAGTTGATCGAGAATAAGGGCGGCTTCTTTCATGGTGGGCCAGTCGGATTGACTGCCCATAACGATGCCGACTTTGATCTGGCCCATGGGGTTTTCCTTTTGCAGGGTTAGGCGATGATGTCCGGGGTGAGTTCGTCTTCGATGCGGGCGATTTCGTCCTTGAGCGCCAGCTTTTGCCGTTTCAACCGTTGCAGCGTCAGCACATCGGCGCGCCCCGTTTCATGCAGCGCGTGGATGGCGTCATCCAGATCGCGATGTTCGCGCCGTTTGATTTCAAGGGTGACGCGCAGGACGTCCTGATGGTTCATTGTGCTAGCGGTGGTCATTGGCCCTGCCTGAATGACGGTTGGTTAAGGGGCAGATACACGCTTTGAATGCATTTTTAAAGCGTTTTGAGCAAAGCCGCCGCCATCAGTGCCAACCCACCATGGCCTACGGTCCAGACAATCGACCGGATCGGCCCGATTGCGAGGATATAAGCCGGAACATAGACCACCCGCGCCAGCAGAAAAGTAAGCGCGCCCCACCAGGCCAGACCACTGTCCAGACCATAATGCAGACAGGCGAGCGCCAGCGGGATGAAGACAAACAGGGCTTCGTTCATGTTGATCAGCGCGCGGGCGGCGCGGCCGGCATTTTTGCTGGGCTCAAGGGGCGTGTCGCGCGGGCCGCCGGCGTGGCGCAGGGCTAGGGGGCCATGGGCGCGGGACATGAACATGGGCGGGGTAAAGGTTTGCGCCACATAGAGCGCAAGGGTCAGCAGAAGGAGCGTTAGCATCATCGGGCCTTTCGAATTTGGTATGGATATAGGGGGCAAATAGCCAATCGACAACAAAAGCCTTGAGTCTTGTGCGCCGCGCCCCCATATTCATTGCGTAGGTCGCTGAACTTCGGGGCCTGGAATTGTAAGTCGCTTGCTGAAGGGCTTTGACCATGACGAAAATATCTTTTGCTTCGCACCCCTTTCTGTTGGGGTTTGAACAGTTGGACCGGTTGGTGGAACGCACCGCAAAATCCGGTAACGAGGGCTATCCTCCTTATAATATCGAACAAAGTAGTGACAGCACCTATCGCATCACGCTTGCGGTTGCCGGTTTTCGCGAAGAAGACCTGTCGATCACGCTGGAAAATGCCCAGCTGGTGATCCGGGGCCGCCAACAGGATGACAGCGAGGGACGTTTGTTTTTGCATCGGGGCATCGCTGCGCGGCAGTTTCAGCGCTCGTTTGTATTGGCCGAGGGGGTCGAGGTGACCGGTGCCAGTATGGAAAACGGCCTGTTGCATGTGGAATTACAGCAGATGCAACCGGAAACAGTGGTTCAAACCATTGAAATTGCCAGAAAAAAATAGGAGAGCCATGATGTTTGTACAGTTTGATTTCCCCGATCAGGATCGCAACCGATTGGTTTACGTACGCGCGGTGGATCCGGCGGATTTGCCGGCCGAGATTCAGGACCAACTGGATGGTGACGGGCCTGTTTATGGCATCCATGACGCCGAGGGCGAATGCATCGCGCTGGCGCGGGACCGGCAGATGGCTTTTGATCTGGCGCGGACCAATGAAATGTCGCCGGTGAGCGTGCATTGAGCGGCTATGCCTTTGACTGGGTAGATGCATTTACCGATCGCGCTTTTGGCGGTAACGGTTGTGTTGTGGTGCATGGGGCGCAGGATTTACCGGTTCGGGATCGGCTTGCGCTGGTGAGGGAAACCTCCTTGTCGGAATGTGCCTATCTGGTGGGGTCCGATGTGGCCGATTTCGGGGCGCGGTATTATCTGGCCGATCGGGAAATCCTGATGGCAGGGCATCCGACGATTGCCACCGTGGCTTCGTTGCTAAATCGCGGGATGGTCGTGTTGCAGGACGGGAAGGCGAATTTCACGCTGGAGGTCGGGGCAGGGGTGTTGCCGATCGCGGTGACAGCGCAGGGCGAATGTTTTCGCATTACCATGACCCAGCCGGCACCGGTGTTCGGGGAATGCTGCGATCCGGCGGAAATTGCCGGCATTTATGGATTGCAAGCGGACGATATTATTGGTCCGCCGCAGGTGGTTTCCACGGGGACACCATTTTGTATCACGGTTCTGCGGGACAAGGGTGCCCTGCGCCGTGCGGTGCTTGACGTGGATAATTTTCGGGCGTTTGTGGCCCGCTATGGGGCCGTCTATCCAGGGGTGCTGGAACCGTTTCTGGTCACACTGGGGGGCGAAACCGCCAAAGGCGACAGCTTTTCGCGCCTGTTGCTGGCCCCGCCGCATCGGGCCGAGGATCCTTTTACCGGATCGGCCACCGGCTGTATGGGGGCGTATTTGTGGCACCACGGGTTGATTGAAACGCCGGAATTTGTGGCGGAACAGGGGCACTGGATGGGGCGGCCCGGCCATGGGTATGTGGAGGTTCTCGGGCCACGTGATGCCATTTCCGGCGTCAATGTGGGTGGCTCCGGCGTGGTGCTGATGCAGGGAATGCTCAGGCCTTGATCGCGCTTAACGTATAGCACAACGGTAATTGCGCGGTGCGGTTTTCATAAATCTCATAGTCCACTTCGCGATTGCAGTGGGGGAATTCGGCAAATCCCGTCAGGGTGAAATGTGCCAGAATTGCCGTGATAATATCGCTGGTTTTATGAATGAACCAATGGCTTTCGGCACCGCCCTCTGGCGTGGTGCCGTCATAGGTGATTAGCTCTTGTTCGATAAACGGTTTGTTGCGGAAATAGGAAATGCCCGGGCTGAACGGATCATCGGATGCAGGATCAAACATTTCCAGAACAGGGTGGGTTTCGTAAATCAGCAGCTGCCCGTTCGGACCAAGCAAATCCGCCACAATCGCAAAGAAACGCGGCAGGTCGGGCATCCAGTTCAGCACGCCAATGGTGATCAGCGCCAGATCGAAGCCTTTGGGCGTGTCGGCGGGCAGGTTGTAAATATCTGCGCAGACAAATTCGGCCTTTTGCAGGGCGCGTTGGTTTAATTCCTCCGCTTGTGCGATGAAATTTTCGGATTGATCTATCCCGAGCGCGGATGTGACACCAAAAGCGGCCAGTGAAAACACTTCTCGTCCGTTGTTGCAGCCAATTTGCACCACGGATTTACCGGACAGGTTCAATTGGTCGAGCGCCGCCGTAATGGTCGGGTCAAAGCAAGAGAAACCGGAACGCTGTACGTCCTTTTGCAAGGCTGGCCAAAGCGGGCTTTTGCGGTGGTGGTCTGCGGACAGGTTCCACGCCTGACGGTTGGCTTCGGTGGCGGTTTTTATATCTGGCATGGCGGTCTCCTGTCGGGCAGGGTGGGGTGTCCGACACGACATGTCAATAAAAAAGGGCCGGTTGATTTCCGACCCTTTTTTGGCAGTATGGTTTCGTGCGAAACGTTCTAATTCCCCGAAATCAGACCCATGCTTTCCAGCTTGAGCAACACCTGATGGGCGCAGTTGTCCACGTCCACGTTTTCGGTATCGATCACCAGTTCGGCGTTGGTTGGCACATCGTAAGGGTCTGAAATTCCTGTAAATTCTTTGATTTTGCCTTCACGAGCCAGTTTATACAGGCCCTTGCGGTCGCGCCGTTCGCATTCTTCGATGCTGGTGGCGACATGTACCTCGAGGAAGGCCCCGAATTGGCTGATGTCTTCGCGCACCGCCCGCCGCGTGGCGGCATAGGGCGCGATTGGTGCGCAAATGGCGATGCCACCGTTTTTGGTGATTTCAGAAGCCACATAGCCGATACGGCGGATGTTCAGGTCGCGGTGCTCCTTGGAAAAACCCAGTTCCGAAGACAGGTTTTTACGCACCAGATCGCCATCCAGCAGGGTCACAGGGCGCCCGCCCATTTCCATCAGTTTCACCATCAACGCATTGGCGATGGTGGATTTGCCCGAACCGGAAAAACCGGTGAAAAACACGGTGAACCCCTGTTTGTGCCGGGGCGGACGGGTGCGGCGCAGTTCTTCGACCACTTTGGGGAAAGAAAACCATTCCGGAATGTCCAGACCTTCGGACAGACGGCGACGCAGTTCGGTGCCGGAAATATTCAGCACGGTTGCGCCTTTCTCCACCTCGTCCGCCGGTTCGTACTGGGCACGATCCTGCACATAGACCATGTGCTTGAAGTCGATCATTTCGATGCCCATCTCGTCCTGATGTTTTTTGAACAGCTCTTGCGCATCGTACGGGCCGTAAAAATCCTCGCCCGCCGAATTTTTGCCCGGTCCGGCGTGATCGCGACCAACGATAATATGGGTGCAACCGTGGTTGGCGCGGATCAATCCGTGCCAGACGGCTTCGCGCGGGCCGGCCATGCGCATGGCAAGGTTCAACAGCGACATGGTGGTGGTGGAAGACGGGTATTGGTCCAGAACCGCCTCGTAACAGCGCACGCGGGTGAAATGGTCGATGTCGCCGGGTTTGGTCAGGCCAACAACCGGATGGATCAACAGGTTGGCCTGCGCATCCTTGGCAGCGCGAAAGGTCAGTTCCTGATGCGCGCGGTGCAGCGGGTTGCGGGTTTGAAAGGCAACCACCTTGCGCCAGCCCATTTTGCGGAAATAGGCCCGCAATTCGTTTGGTGTGTCACGGCGCGCCTTGAAATCGTAATGCACGGGTTGCTGAATGCCGGTAATCGGCCCGCCGAGGTATACCGGCCCCGCCGTGTTATGCAGATAATTCACTGCCGGATGCGCGTCATCATCGGCACCAAAGACCTTTTCGGCCTCCAGCGATTTGTTCGGGGTCCAGTTGTCGGTGACGGACATGATCGCCAATATCACGCCTTCGGGATCGCGCAGGGCAATGTCATTGCCCACACCGATTTCCTTGGCGAATTTTTCGGACACATCCAGATTGATCGGCATTGGCCATAACGCCCCGTCCGCCAAATGCATGTTATCCACAACGGAGTCATAGTCCGCCTGGCTTAAAAAACCCTTAAGCGGATTGAACCCGCCATTCATTAAC
This sequence comes from uncultured Paracoccaceae bacterium, assembly GCA_947311485.1. GTDB lineage: Bacteria > Pseudomonadota > Alphaproteobacteria > Rhodobacterales > Rhodobacteraceae > Amylibacter. Next base: position 503 of record CAMZLM010000117.1, on the reverse strand, counting down.
AGTTCCAGATCGCAAACCTGACGCGGGGTCAAATCCCAGGATGGCAATTGCGCGGCTTCCAGTTTCAGTTTGGCAGCGCTGTCATAAGATACATAAAGCTCGGGAATAGGAGCCAGATTGGGCTGGTACATGTGCGCCTCTTTTTATTGTTCCCGTAAGGGAGTTGTGACGTTGTTTTCAATTGCTCGCGTCATACACTGCGATGTTGGTATTACAAGGGTAATATACATAAGCCGGTGTAAAGCGTCATAAATAAGTCGAAACAGTGATTTTTCGGTCAGTTTTCGCGAAAAACGCCCGAAAAAGAGAACAAGCCCGTTTCGCAAAACGGGCTTGTTTACAGGATTAATTGTCGTCCTGCGCGGCGAGGAAATGCTCTGCCTCGAGCGCGGCCATACAGCCCATGCCGGCAGAGGTCACCGCCTGCCGGAACTTGTGGTCAATCAGGTCGCCCGCTGCAAAAACGCCCGGGATCGAGGTTTCGGTGCTGTCCGGTTTGGTGA
>CAMZLM010000116.1 GCA_947311485.1 uncultured Paracoccaceae bacterium | reverse complement strand
CTATCACGAACGCGGCCACAAGGAGCTGGACAAAGTCAGCTTCGAGGTCCGCGCCGGCGAAATTTTCGGCATCGCAGGGGTGTCCGGCAACGGCCAGACGCCGCTGATGGAAATTCTGGCCGGTATGCGGCGGCCTGACGGTGGATCGTATGAAATACTCGGCACCCGCATTGCCAAAGACACCCCCATGACCCCCAAGGAACTGCGCGATCTTGGTGTGGGCCACATCCCCGAAGACCGCCATGTTCACGGCCTGATTCTGGATTTCGAAGCCCGCGAGAATATGATTCTGGGGTTTCAGGACAAGGATTACGCCGGCGAGGGCTTCTTGTTTGACAACGCCGCCATTACCCGAAATTGCAAAGAACGCATGCAGGAATATGACGTGCGCCCGCCCAACCCGTTTCTGGACGCCCACAGTTTTTCCGGCGGCAACCAGCAGAAAATCGTGATTGCACGGGAAATGCACGAAAACCCGCGGGTGCTGATTGTGGGCCAACCCACACGCGGCGTCGATGTGGGGGCGATCGAATTCATCCACAAGCAGCTGATTGCGCTGCGCGACACCGGCTGCGCAATCCTTTTGATCTCGGTCGAACTGGAAGAGGTCATGAGCCTCTCTGACCGGATCATGGTGATGAATGATGGCCAGAAGGTAGGCATTGTCGATGCCGCCGAAGCCGACACAAATACGCTGGGCCTGATGATGGCAGGCATGAAAGCAGGAGCAGCAGCATGAGCGCGACCCCTCCCCTCCCCCGTTGGGCCGATCTGGTCCTTCTGCCGCTGATCAATCTGGCCGCCGCCTTTCTGGTGTGCGGTTTGATCGTGCTGGCAATTGGCGAAGACCCGATCAAGGCCTTGCAGGTGATGATCAACGGGGCGTTTGTCTATCCCGGCTCGCTTGGCTATACGCTCTATTACACCACCAACTTTATCTTTACCGGCCTTGCCGTGGCGGTGGCCTTTCACGCGCAGATGTTCAACATCGGCGGCGAAGGCCAGGCCTATGTCGGTGGTCTGGGTGCCGCACTTGTCGGGCTGTTTGTTGCCCCCTATCTGCCCTCGATTGTGGCCATTCCGCTCGCCGTCGGGGCCGCTGCCCTGTTCGGGGCGGCATGGGCGTTTATTCCGGGATACTTGCAGGCCAAACGTGACAGCCATATCGTGATTACCACCATCATGTTCAACTTTCTGGCCGGCGCGCTGATGGTGTGGTTGCTGGCAGGCCCCCTGATCCAGCCCGGCCAACAATCCCCGCAATCCAGCGAGATCGCCGCCAGCAGTTTCCTGCCGACCCTTCAGGGCATGATGGGCAACTTTGGCGTCAAGGTCGCCAACTCGCCGCTGAACATGTCCTTTGGTATCGCGCTTCTGGCGATGCTGGTGTTTTACATCCTGATCTGGAAAACCCGTCTGGGATACAACATCCGCGCCGTGGGTAAAAACCAGCAGGCCGCGCGCTATGCCGGTATCAATGTGCCGCGTGTGATCATCATTACACTGGCGATTTCCGGCGGGTTTGCCGGCCTGATGGCCACCAATGAAATCCTCGGCGTCAACCACCGCGCGGTGCTGAACTTTACTGCCGGATACGGCTTTACCGGCATTGCTGTAGCGTTGATGGGGCGCAACCATCCGATCGGCATTTTCCTGGCTTCGCTGCTGTTCGGGGCCTTGTACCAGGGCGGTGCCGAACTGGATTTCGAATTCAAGTCCATCACCCGTGAAATGGTGTTGCTGATTCAGGGGATGATCATCCTGTTCTCCGGCGCGCTCGCGCATATGTTCAACCCGCCACTGGCAAGGTTCCTTGCCAAAGTGCTGCCAGGCAAAGGAGATCAAGATGTCTGATTTCTGGATGCAGCTTTTGCTGACCTTTGATGCGACCCTGCGGGTGGCAACCCCGTTGATGCTCTGTGCCATGGCCGGTATTTTCTCCGAACGCTCCGGCGTGGTCGATATTTCGCTTGAAGGGAAACTGCTGACCGGTGCCTTTGTCGCGGCAGCGGTGGCCTCGCTCACCGGCTCTGCCTGGCTGGGCCTGTTTGCCGCGATTGCGGCCTCCATGACCATGTCGATGATCCACGGGTTTGCCACCATCACCCACAAAGGCGATCAGGTCGTCAGCGGCGTGGCCATCAACCTGCTGGCCTCGGGCATCACCGTCATTACCGGCATCGCCCTGTTCCATCGCGGCGGGCAAACGCCCTCCCTGTTCGGGGATGCCCGGTTTCACAAAATCGAACTGCCACTGGTGGAAACCTTTGATGCGATCCCGGTATTCGGCACCATCTACCGCGAACTGATTTCCGGCCATTCGATCCTGACCTATATCGCCCTGCTGGCCGTGCCCATGGCCTCGCTCGTGCTGTACCGCACCCGTTTCGGCCTGCGTCTGCGCGCCGTGGGCGAAGTCCCCGAGGCCGTGGACAGCGCCGGCATTTCGGTCACATGGCTCCGCTATCGCGCCTTGCTGGTGGGCGGCGCGCTCTGCGGCATTGCAGGGGCCTATCTGTCCACCTCGCACGGGGCGAATTTTGTGCGCGAAATGTCGGCAGGCAAAGGCTACATCGCCTTGGCGGCCGTGATCTTTGGCAACTGGCGGCCATTGCGCGCCCTGATGGCCTGTTTGTTGTTCGGCTTTCTGGACGCAGCAACACCGCGTTTGCAGGGGGTTGAATTTCCGGTAATCGGCGAAATTCCCAGCGAATTGATGCTCGCCGCGCCCTACATCATTACGGTTCTTCTGCTGGCCGGTTTCATCGGCAAACCAACCCCGCCTGCCGCGATTGGCCAACCCTATGACAAATAAAAACAGCATCGGCAAAGAGACCCCGAACCGGCTCTTTGCCGCCGCCACCACCGCAATGGAAAACGCCCATGCCCCCTATTCCGGTTTTACCGTCGGGGCGGCTCTGCTGACGGACAGCGGCGACATCATTACCGGCTGCAACGTGGAAAATGCCTCTTACGGGGCGACCATCTGCGCCGAACGCACCGCGATTGCCGCCGCTGTTGCACAGGGGCATAAATCCTTTAGCGCCATCTGTGTCACCACCACCGCCGCCACACCGACCCCGCCTTGCGGCATTTGCCGGCAAACACTGATCGAATTCAACCCGAACATGACCGTGATTTGCCGCAGCCAGAACGGCAAAGAAAAAACCTACAGCGCGGGCGATCTTCTCCCCCACGCTTTCACGGCAGACGACCTCTAACCGCTTCCATTTTCATAAAATATCCCGGGGGAGGCCCGTCAGGGCCGGGGGCAGCGCCCCCACCCCCGCGCGCGCTATAACGCCCCGAGCGCCTGTTCCAGATCCTGAAAAATATCATCCACATTTTCCAGACCGGCCGAAATCCGCACCAACCCTTCGCTGATGCCATGGGCGGCGCGCTCTTCTTCGGTATAGGTCACATGCGTCATGGATGCCGGATGCTGGATCAGGGTTTCCGCATCCCCGAGGCTCACCGCGCGCTGAATCATCTTCACCGCGTTCATCACCTTCTTGCCACCGTCAAGCCCGCCAATGACCTCGAACCCGATCATCCCGCCGAAACGGGCCATCTGCGTGCGGGCCAGATCATGCTGCGGAAAACTCTCCAGCCCCGGATAATGCACCACATCCACCATCGGATGGGCGTCCAGCATTTGCGCGATCTGCATGGCGTTTTCACTGTGGCGTTCCATGCGCAATTCAAGGGTTTTCAACCCGCGCAACACCAGCATCGAATTAAACGGCGCAATCACCGCGCCGGTCATGTCCTTCATACCAATGGTGCGGATTTCGGTGATCTGTTCCAGCCGCCCCACGACGAACCCCGCCAGCAAATCCCCGTGACCGCCAAGGTATTTTGTCGCCGAATGCACCACGAAATCGGCCCCCAGCTCGATCGGGCGGGTCAGCACCGGCGTGGCATAGGTATTGTCGACAATCACCTGCGCCCCGCCCGCATGCGCAATCTGCGAAATCGCCGCGATATCCACCAGCCGCATATTCGGATTTGCCGGTGTTTCAAAAAACACGAACTTGGTCTTGTCGGTCATCGCCGCCTGCAAATTCGCCGGATCGGTCAGATCCACATGGCGCACGGTCACGCCGAACCGCGACAGCCCGTGGCTGAAAAACGCGAATGTACAGCCATAGAGCGTCAGATCGGTAATGATCTCGTCGCCACTCTCCAAATAGGTCCAGAGAAGCGATGTAATCGACCCCATACCCGAGGCATTGCCCACGGCGGCCTCGGCCCCTTCCAGATTGGCCATGCGCCGTTCCAGCAGATCCGTCGTCGGATTTCCAACACGGGAATAAACAAACCCCTCGCGTTCACCGGCAAATATTTCGCCCCCCTGTTCAGCGGTTTCAAACGCATAGGTCGATGTCAGATGCAAAGGCGGTGTCAGCGCCCCGTGTTCGGATTGCGGGTCATAGCCGAAATGGATGGCACGGGTGGCCATACCGGCGGGCGGATTGTTGGATTTCGGGGAATTGGACATGGGAGTCTCCTGTCGATATGCTTCAACAGCAGAATAGGGCATTTTCAACAGCAGTTAATTGCGTTATCTGCCAAAAGAAACAAATTAATTGGCAGTTAATGCTAATGAAACGGGGTAAAATGGACGATACGGACCGCCGCATCCTGCGAGAACTGCAACGCAATGGCCGACTCAGCAACGCGGAACTGGCCGAACGGGTCAACCTGTCGCCCTCCCCCTGTTTGCGCCGGCTGCGCAATCTGGAAAAAACCGGTGTCATTCAGGGTTATAGCGCCATTGCCGATCCCAAGGCATGCGGGCTTCCGATCACCGTTTTTATCAACATCCGTCTGTCGCCCCATTCCCAAGAGGCCGCGCAGAATTTTGAAAACCGGATCATGCAGATAGACGAGGTGATGGAATGCCACCTGATGACCGGCGACACCGATTACCTGTTGCGGGTGGTGATGGCCAGCCTTGAGGATTACGAACATTTCATCCGCGACCGCATCCACCCGATACCGGCGGTGGCCTCGATCCACACCAGTTTTGCCTATGGCGTGGTAAAACAGAGCCGCTGCCTCCCCGGTTGATCCGTAATAGTGGGTACGCACGCGACTAGTCCTTGGAATCCAGTGGTTCCTGGGGTAACTTTCCCACACACACACAGGAACCAACCTGTTATCTGGGAGAACATCATGAATAAATTTTTAGGGCGCGCCGCGCTTGCCGTCATTGCGACCGCTTTTGCAAGCGAAGCCATGGCCACCGAATGGAACGTATCGCTCTGGGGGAAACGCCGGGCGTTTACCGAGCATGTGGAAAAGCTGGCCGAGCTGGTCAAAGCCAAAACCAACGGCGAATTCACGCTGAACATTTCTTATGGCGGCCTGTCCAAGAACAAGGAAAACCTCGACGGGATTTCCATTGGTGCCTTTGAAATGGCCCAGTTCTGCGCCGGCTATCACCGCGACAAAAACCCGACCATTACCGTTCTGGAACTGCCCTTCCTCGGTGTGGCCAATCTGGAAGAAGAAGTCGCCGTCGCCAATGCGGTTTACGCCCACCCTGCCGTGCAGAAAGATCTGGCGCGCTGGAATGCGAAACTGCTGATGACCTCGCCTATGCCACAGTACAACATCGTTGGCACCGGCGAACCGCGCGACACATTGGCCAAAATGGCCGGCATGCGGGTGCGTGCCACCGGCGGCGTTGGCAAGGCATTCAAGGCCGTAGGTGCCGTACCGACATCGGTTACCGCAACCGAAGCCTATAACGCCATGGAAAGCGGCGTTGTGGACACGGTGGCATTCGCCCCCCACGCGCATCTGGCCTTTCGCACCATCGACATTGCCGAATGGTGGACAGAAAACCTGAACCCGGGCACCGTGAACTGCCCTGTTGTGGTTAATCAGGATGCCTATGACGCCCTGTCCGATAGCGAACGCGCCGCCCTTGACGGTTCCGTAGACGAGGCCATCGCCCACTATGTAGACAACTACAAAAAACTGCTGGGCAAATGGGATGACATCCTGAAAGAGAAAAACGTAAAACGCGTGCATATCTCTGACGAAGATCTGGCCGCCTTCCGCGCCGCAGCCGCCGACCCGATCCGCGAACAGTGGATCAAGGACATGTCCGCCCAGGGCCTGCCGGCGCAGGAACTCTATGATCTGGTCATGGACACCCTGAAAAAACAACGCATGTAAGTGTTGAAACCTTTGAACCCCGGCGGAAACGTCGGGGTTTTTTCTGTGTTGGAGAAAATGCATGGCCGGTAATTCCGCAGTGCTCCAGGACGGCAGTTTGCTCAGCCGTCTGGATAGAAAACTATACAAACTGGAAACTCTGCTGGCGCTGGTAAGCGGCTTTGCAGTGTTTTCCCTGATGGTTCTGGCCGTGGTATCGGTTGGTGGCCGCAATACGCTGAACATGCCCCTGCCCGGTTATGTAGACTGGATCGAACAGGTGATGCCGCTGATCGCCTTTATGGGCGTGGCCTATACCCAACGCGATGGCGGGCATATCCGCATGGATATTCTGATTGGCCGGTTGCGCGGGCGTCCCGCATGGCTCGCCGAAATGATCACGACCACGCTGATGCTGATCCTGATGATCCTGCTGGTCTGGGGAACGTGGTCGCATTTTGATCGCAGCTTTGATTTTGCCCGCCCCAACTGGAGCAATGACAGCTCGATCGACATTGCCATTCCCCTTTGGCCCGCCAAACTGCTGGCCCCGATTGCCTTTAGCGTGCTGAGCCTGCGTTTGAGCCTACAGCTCTGGGGCTTTGGCCGCGCCTTTATCTACGGGCTGGAACGCCCTGTTGCCGTACCGCTGGTACAATCCGCAGCCGAACAGGCCGCCGCAGAAGCGGCCCTTGTAACCCAAAACGACAAAGAGGCCTGACCCATGGAACCCATTGATATCGGTATAATTGTTTCCATCGGCATGTTGATCACTGTGGTGCTGGGCATGCGGGTGGCCTTTGCCGCCGCCATGGCCGGCCTTGTCGGGCTGGTGTGGATTTTCTGGGCCAAATTCGGCTATAATCCGGATAAATTCATCAAGGCCCTGGTGGTGTCGGTAAAAATCGCCGGTCAGGTCCCCCATTCCAAGGTTTCCTCTCAGGCCCTGTCCCTGATCCCGACCTTTATCCTGATCGGCTATCTCGCCTATTACGCCGGCCTGACCAAGGCCCTGTTCGAGGCCGCCAAACGCTGGGTTGGCTGGTTGCCGGGCGGCATGGCCGTGGCCACGGTATTTGCCACCGCCGGTTTTGCCGCCGTGTCCGGTGCCTCGGTTGCCACCGCCGCCGTTTTTGCCCGTATCGCTATCCCCGAAATGCTCAAGGTGGGGTATGACAAACGCTTTGCCGCCGGCGTTGTGGCGGCTGGCGGCACGCTGGCCTCCCTGATCCCGCCCTCTGCTATCCTTGTGATCTATGCGATTATCGTGGAACAGGACGTGGGAAAACTGCTGCTGGCCGGCTTTGTTCCGGGGGCCGTATCCGCGCTGATTTATGGTATTCTGATTGTTGGTCTGGCACTGGTCATCCCGAATTTCGGTCCGCCGGTTGGCGGTTTCACATGGGGGGAACGGTTCAAATCCCTGCCACCGGCCGCACCGATTGCCTTTGTCGTCTTCATCATCATCTTCTTCATCTACAATCCTTTTGGCGGTGATGCGTGGGGGACCCCGACCGAAGGCGGTGCCTTGGGCGCATTCGTGGTCTTCCTGATGGCCGTCTACAAAGGCATGCGCTGGACAGAACTAAAGGACGCCCTGCTGGAAACCGCGAAACTGGCGGTGATGATCTTTACCATCATCTGGGGCGTGCTGATCTATGTGCGCTTCCTCGGCTTTGCCGACCTGCCCGGCGCATTTGCGGAATGGATCACTTCGCTACACCAGGCCCCGATGCTGACGCTGGTTTACATTCTGCTGGCCTATGCGGTTCTGGGCATGTTCATGGATGCCATCGGCATGCTGCTGTTGACCCTGCCGGTGGTTTACCCCGCCGTCATGGCGCTAAACGGCGGCGAAATGGTCTCTGCCGCCGACAGCGCCTTTGGCATGTCCGGTCCGATGTGTGCGATCTGGTTCGGGATTCTGGTGGTCAAAATGGCAGAATTCTGCCTGATCACCCCGCCCATCGGCCTCAACTGCTTTGTGGTGGCCGGCGTGCGCGACGACTTGTCCGTTCAGGATGTTTTCGTCGGTGTCACCCCGTTTTTCATCGCCGATGCAATCACAATTGCAACATTGGTGGCATTTCCATCCATCGTGCTGTGGTTGCCCTCGCTGGCCTCGTAAAAACGCGCGGGCAGAGCCTTCAATCAACGCTCTGCCCGCGTCTTCCATTTTCCCCAAATATCCTCGCCGAAGGCAAAATCGCGCAGCGCGCGATCACCCGATCATAAACACATCATACCGCGTCGATTTTCCCTCGATCCGGTGTGACACCGCGGGCACCCCTGCCAATGCATCCGCCTTTTGCGGCCACTTCAAAACCACCCGCTTTCGCGCGGATTTCAGCGCCACCTGCATTAACTCTGCCGCATCCGGATCCACCCCGACAATCTGCCGGATGATCCGCATTTCCTTTTTCACCAGCGCCGATTTCTTGCGTTCGGGGTGCATCGGATCGACCAGAACCACCGCGGGCGACAGCCCGGGCAACAGGTCTTTGGCATCACCCTGCAACAGGGTCATCCGCGCCACAATCTCCGCCACATCGCTATCCGCCGCCCGCGCCAATGCATCCGCCAGCAGTGCGTGCATTTTCGGGGACCGTTCAATCAACGTCACCCGACACCCCAATGACGCCAGCAAAAAAGCATCACGCCCCAGCCCCGCCGTGGCATCCACGACATCCGGCGACTGCCCGCCCTTTAACCCCACCGCGCGCGGCAAAGCCTGCCCGCGCCCGCCGCCAAAACGGCGGCGATGGTCCACAGCGCCGCCGGCAAAATCTATGCGTAATTCATCCATGGAGACGCAGTATCAGTTAAATACAGCGCCCGCCATCCACTTCCATGCACACACCGGTGACCATGCTGGCCTCCTCGGAACACAGATAACAGGCGGCGTTGCCCATATCTTCGGGGGTAGAAAACCGGCCAATCGGAATGGTTGACAAAAATTTCGCCCGAATTTCCGGCGTATCCTCGCCCCCCATAAAGGTTTTCAGCAACGGCGTTTCGCCCGCCACCGGATTAATCGCATTGACGCGGATACCCTCGGGGGCCAATTCAACCGCCATGGTGCGGGTTGCGGTAATCATCCACCCCTTGGAGGCATTATACCAGTTCAACCGGGGCCGCGGGCTAACACCGGCGGTGCTGGCCACATTCAAAATCGCGCCAGTTCCGCGTGATTTCATATGCGGCACCAAGGCGCGGGCCGTCAGGTAAACCGACTTGATATTAACGTTGTAAACCCGATCAAAATCCGCTTCAGTCACGTCTTCCATTGCGGCGGGCAGATGCGAAACCCCCGCGTTGTTCACCAGAATATCCACCTGACCAAAGGTATCCAGCGCGGCCTTGGCCATCGCATTCACAGAATCTCCGTTGCCGACATCCACCGCCTGTGCAATCGCCAGTTCGCCGAGTTCCCCCGCCAGTTCTGCCGCGCCCTCGCCGTTAATGTCCGCAATCATCACCCGCGCGCCTTCGGCCACGAATTTTCGCACAATCCCCGCGCCAAACCCCGACGCACCGCCGGTTACAATCGCTGTTTTTCCATTCAATCGCATCTGTTTTTCCTTCCATTCCTGTATTTTTGTTAAGAAACCTTAAGGTTCCGCACACATCCATTCGATCTCTGTCAAGCCGGCAAAACGGGCAAACCGCACCAACTCTGCATTCAGCGCCGCTTTGCGCCCCGCGCCCCATTTCACCCGATCTTCCGGCCAAAACCCGATCACACGCATCACACCTTTGGCGCGATCGGCCGTGATCTCAATCCGCCCGACAAACCGCGCCGCCTCTAGCAACGGATAGACATAATACCCCCAACGGCGCTTGGCTTTGGGGACAAACATTTCGTTCACATAGTCAAACCCGAACAGCCGTTTCAACCGCTTTCGATCACGAATGGCGGGGTCAAACGGGTTCAGTATCCGCAACCGGCGGGTCGGGGGCGGACAATCCGCCAGCCGCTGCCCGATATCAACCGGCGCAATTCCCTCCATCACAGATCCGTCCATGTTTTGTATCGTGACCGCCTGCAAATTCGTCTGATCCATCCGCCAGCGCTTGACCTCGCCGGCGTCCAGCACCCCCCAGAACCGCTGGATATCTCCGGCAGCCCCAAAGCTCAGCCGGTCCAGCGCCGAGCGGCAAAACCAGTCCACCTGTTCCGCATCCTCCGGTGTATGCGCGTGTTTGGGCCGGACCTGATCGGCAACATCATAATATTTAACAAAATTTTCGCGGTAGGCCGTCATCAGATCCCCCGCATACCACATCTGATCCAGCGCCTTTTTATGCGGAGGCCGCGCCCACATTTGGCGTGGACCCGTGACTTTCGTATCAAACGCGTGGGTCGAAAGCGGCCCCTCCTGTTCAATCCGCGCCTTGATTTCCGCGATGAAATTCTGGTCAAGCCCTGAATGATACCACGGGTTCCGTTTGGTTTTTGCTCCCAGTTTTTGAAACTGGCGTTCCCACATGCCGATAAATTCCATCGGCAAAAGACAGGCATCATGGCTGTAATGTTCAAACAGATCACGCTGTTTCAACAACTGCCAAACCGCGCTTTCGGGGATATTCTGGTTGCGCGCCCACAGGATATGGTTGTGAGCGCGGGTCACATTCCGGATGGTATCAATCTGCACAAAACCCAACCGCCGGATGATAGCCATCAGATCAAACGGGCCGGTCGGCGTTGCCGCCAATCCGTTTGTCCAAAGCCACAATTCCCGTGCCTGCCGGTTGGATATCTGCAACGCCGCCATGCTATCCGTGATAGGCTGCGACGGTTTTCAAGCTTGAAAAACCATAAAGCGCCTCAAAGCCCTTTTCCCGTCCGTGGCCGGATTTTCCGGTCCCGCCAAAGGGCAATTCCGCGCCGCCGCCAGCCCCGTAATTGTTAATAAACACCTGTCCGGATTTTAACGCTTTGGCCAAACGCATCTGGCGCGCGCCGTTGGCTGTCCAGACCGATGCCACAAGGCCGAATTCCGTCCCGTTGGCAATTTCCAACGCCTGTTCTTCGGTGTCAAACGGGATCAAAACCTGAACCGGCCCGAAAATTTCATCCTGCGCCAACGTATGATCCGGCGGCACATCGTCAAACAGGGTCGGCACCACATAGGCCCCGCTTTTCGGCGCGTGATCGACGATTTCCCCCGTTGCCGCGATTTTCAGATCCGCACCTTTGGCCAGAAAACCGGTTACGATTTCTTTCTGTCGCGCCGAAATCAGCGGCCCGAGGTTCAGATCCTCCATCGCCGGCCCGACCTTCATGGCGCGATAGCGTTCGGCCATGGCATCGCGCACCTGATCATAAACCCCGCGCTGCACCAGAATACGCGATGACGCGGAACAGGTTTGCCCCGCATTTTGACAGCCCGCATTCACCAAAAACGGCAAGGCCGCGTCAATATCGGCGTCATCAAACACCAGCTGCGGGGATTTTCCACCCAGTTCCAGCGTTACCGGCACCACATTTTGCGCCGCCGCTGTCTGGATCAATTTCCCCACACCGACCGAACCGGTAAAGGAAATATGCTGCACACCCGGATGCCCCGAAAGGGCTGCGCCCGCCTCTGCCCCAAGGCCCGGCACCACATTCAGCGCCCCCTCCGGCAACCCCGCCTCGCGGGCGATTTCGGCGAATGCCAGCGCGGTCAGACAGGCCTCCTCTGCCGGTTTCAGCACCGCCGCATTGCCCATGGTCAGCGCCGCCCCGACCGACCGACCGATGATCTGCATCGGGTAATTCCACGGGACGATATGGCCGGTCACGCCATGCGGTTCGCGCAGGGTATAAACCGTATAGCCATCCATGTAAGGGATTGTTTCTCCATGTATTTTATCTGCCGCGCCGCCGTAAAATTCCATGTAACGCGCCAGCGCGATGGCATCATTCCGCGCCTGCGTCAGCGGCTTGCCCACGTCATTGGCTTCTATTTCCGCCAGCGCATCAACACGTTCCAGAACCAGCTGGCCAATACGGGTCAGTATACGCCCCCGTTCCAGCGCGGTCATGCGGCCCCAGCCCCCCGACAGCGCCGCTTCGGCGGCCTGAACAGCGGCATCAATATCCGCTTGTTGACCACGGGCAATCTGGCAAATTTCGCTGCCATCGGACGGGTTCACTAACGTCAGGAATTCCCCGCCCACCGGCGGCACCCATGCGCCGTTTACGAAACATTTCGTCGGATCAAACCACAAAGCATCAATAGACATTTTCGACAGTCCTTTTCAAGGTTTCAAGGTCCGGCAACACGGGCGCGGCCTCGATCAATTGGCGGGTATAGGGGTGTTCCGGATTGGTGAAAACCTGTTCGGTTTCGCCCTGTTCAACGATTTTACCGTGCTGCATCACCAGTACCCGATCTGTCACCGTGCGCACCACCGACAGGTCATGGCTGATGAACAGATAGGTTAACGAATAGCGCGCGCATAGCTCTGCCAACAGGTCCAGCACCTGCGCACGCACCGATACATCAAGCGCGGAAACCGCCTCGTCAAAAATGATCAGTTCCGGCTTGATAATCAAGGCGCGGGCAATGGCGATACGCTGGCGCTGGCCGCCGGAAAACTCGTGGATATACTTGCGCGAATCCTCCGGATGCAGGCCGACAGAGGTCAGGGCCTCGGCAATAGCCTCCTGCAATGCCGTCCCTGTGGGCGGGGAGTCGAGCAGGTGAAACGGTTCCGTCACCAGACGGTCGACCCGATGGCGCGGGTTGAAGGACCCATAGGGATCCTGAAACACCACCTGCATCTTGCGGCGCACCTTCAGGTTGGGTTTCTTGCCGGTGAATACCGGTTCGCCATCCAGCAGGATTTCCCCGCTTTGCACCGGATTAAGGCCGAGGATCGAACGGGTCAGGGTGGATTTTCCGCAACCGGATTCCCCCACCAGCCCCAGACGTTCGCCTTTGGTCAGGGTAAAGCTGATATCGTCCACCGCCTTGAACACCCCCGGCTTGCCGAACAATTTTTTGCGGGGCAGACCGTATTCCCGCGTAACGCTTTTTACCTCGAGCAAGGGGGCCGGTTCGGGGCGTTCGGGCAAGGTTACCTGATGGTTCGAGGCCTCGAACAACATCCGCGTATAGGGGTGTTTCATCTGCGCCATAAGGGTTTTGGTCGGACCGGTTTCGACCACCTCTCCCTTGCGCATCACCACGATTTCATCGGCCATATCGGCCACCACCGCCAGATCGTGGGTAATCATCAGCAGCCCCATGCCAAAGTCATCCACCAGCTCTTTCAGCAGGTCCAGAATTTGCGCTTGCGTGGTCACATCCAGCGCGGTTGTCGGCTCGTCCGCGATCAACAGTTTCGGGCGCAGGGCGATGGCCATGGCGATGACAACCCGCTGACGCTGGCCGCCCGAAAGCTCGTGCGGGAATCGCGACAGCGGGAATTGCGCCGCGTTCAACCCGACCCGATCCAGTACCACGCGCGCGCGGGCGCGGGCCTCTGATCGGGACGATGCGCCGTGAACCAGAATGGTTTCCGCCACCTGATCGCCAATGGTTTTCACCGGATTGAGCGCGGTCATCGGTTCCTGAAACACCATGCCGATATCATTGCCACGCAATTTGCACATATCGGATTCAGATGTTGTTAACACATCGGTATTGTCCAACAATACTCGACCGGAACAGCGCGTTCCCTCAGGCAAAAGTTGCATAACCGCAAGCGCCGTCATAGATTTACCCGAACCGCTCTCGCCGGTCACGGCAACGATCTGCCCTTTTTCAATGGCAAAGCTCACATCCCTGAGGATCGGCGTGCCATGAATGCCCAGCGTCAGGTTTTCAATATTCAACAGGGTCATGAGCGGGCATTCCTGATCCTTGGGTCCAACAAATCGCGCAGCCCGTCGCCCATCAAATTCAACCCCAGAACCGTCAACACAATCGCAAGCCCGGGGATCAATGCCATATGGGGGGCAAAGCTGACCATGGTTTGCGCATCTGCCAGCATCCGCCCCCAGCTGGGGGTCGGGGGCTGCGCACCAAGACCCACATAGGACAGGCCGGCCTCGGCCAGAATACCAAGGGAAAACTGGATGGTGCCTTGCACGATCAACAGGTTCATCACGTTGGGAAGAATGTGTTCAAAGGAAATCCGCGTGCTTGATTTACCGGCCACCTGCGCCGCCATGATGAATTCGCGCTCCCACAGGGACAGGGCACCGGAACGGGTCAGGCGGGCAAAAACCGGAATGTTGAAAATGCCGATGGCGACAATGGCATTGGTGGCGCTGGCCCCGAAAACAGCCGTG
>CAMZLM010000115.1 GCA_947311485.1 uncultured Paracoccaceae bacterium | reverse complement strand
GCATAATTCACGGGTTTGCGCCATCAACATATCCTGCCCGCGCATCAAATCCTTGACCGAAAGCACCGCCAGCAAATAGGCCTGTGGCCCCGCTGCCAAATGCACCCCCCGCCGTTCCAGTTGTTCCAGAAAGAACGAGCGTGCCACGAATTTTCCCGCCAGCGTAGTCGCCCCCGCCACGGTAATCATCACCGCCATACCCAGTTGCCAATCACCCGTCATTTCGAACACAATCAATGACGTCGAAATCGGCGCGCCCAGCACCGCCGCCCCGAAAGCCCCCATGCCCGCCAAGGCATAGAGCGTCTCGTTCCCCGAAACAGACGGGAAAATATGGGTGGCCACCATGCCAAACGCCAGCCCCGTCAACGCGCCCAGCATCAAGGCCGGCGAAAATATTCCGCCCCCCATACGTCCGGCAAAGGTCAGAGCAACCGCCACCGCCTTGACCAGCGCAAAAACAACCGCGCCCCCCAATGCCAGCTGGCCGGTTAACGCCAACGACGTGGTTTCATAACCCACCCCGATAATATGCGGAAACCGCAAGGCAATCAGCCCAAGCAGGAGTCCGGCAACCCCCGGCCGCAGCCACAGCGGCATTTTCAATGCCCCTTGCACCCGATCCGCCAAACCGTCGGCCCAGAACACCCCGCGCATAAACGCCACCGCACCGATGCCGATCACAAGCCCCAGCACCCCGAATGCAGGCAGTTCGTGATAAAACTCCAGCGAATGCGCCGGCAGGGTAAATTCTGTAATATCCCCGAATCCGAAACGACTGATTAACGCGCCAATCACTGCGGAAATCACAATCGGCCCAAAGGCATGTGCCGCATAGTGGCGCAACACCACTTCCATCGCGAAAATCGTGCCGGCAATCGGCGCATTGAACGATGCCGCCACCGCCGAAGCCACCGCACACCCCATCAAGTCGCGCCCCGTCATGGCGTTGGCATTCATCCAGCGGCTGAACCGGCTGGACACCAGCGCCGCCAGATGCACCACCGGCCCCTCACGTCCCGCCGAACCGCCCGTGGACAGCGTGATAAACGACGCCACCGCCGAAGCAACCCCCGAGCGTTCCTCGACCCGCCCGCCATGCAGGGCCGCGCCCTCGATGGCATGGGCCACGGAATGGTTACGCCCGTCATCGGTGAAAAACTGCATGATCACGCCCACCGCTAGCCCGCCCAGAACCGGCACACCGATCATCCAGTACCAGGGCAATTCCCGCAGCGTATGGGTCAGGCGTTCTTCCTCGCCGCCGTAAATCCACTCCTGCACACCGTAAATGCCAATACGAAATCCCAGCGTCATGAACCCGGCGATCACCCCGATCAACAGCGCCACCAGCCAGAATCGCATTTGCACGGGGCCTTGTTCCCGCATCAACCGCAAAATCTCGCGGCTCCACAACTGGCTCTGACGCAGGGGGCTTGGATCCGGAGTATTCACTTATTATGCCGTTTCGGGCTTTTCACACCTGCCCGCCTTTCCTAAAGTGCCGCCAACAAGGGAGACAACCATGAGCAACAACGCGTCAGCCATTTCCGAATTGAAAACCCTGCTGGGCGACCGACTGAGCCTTTCGCCCTCTGTAATTGATCTGCACGCCCGTGACGAGGCACATTTTCCGCGCACACCGCCGGATGCGGTGGTTTTCCCAAAGGATACGGCAGAGGTCAGCGAAATCGCCAAAATCTGCCACCGCCACGGCTGCCCGATTGTGCCTTGGGGGGTCGGCACCTCACTCGAAGGCCACGCCCTGCCCCTGCGCGGCGGCGTTACCGTGGATTTCGCCAACATGAACAAAGTGCTGGAAGTTTTCCCCGAAGATCTGAACGTCACCGTTCAACCGGGCGTCACACGCGAACAGTTGAACGAGGACCTGCGCGCCACCGGCCTGTTTTTCCCGATTGATCCGGGCGCAAACGCCACCCTTGGCGGCATGACGGCCACGCGGGCCTCCGGCACCACCGCCGTGCGCTATGGCACTATGAAAGACAACGTACTGGCGCTGGAAGTCGTGCTTGCCGATGGCCGTATCATCCGCACCGGCACCCGCGCTAAAAAATCCTCTGCCGGCTATGACCTGACCCGCCTGATGGTCGGCTCGGAGGGCACGCTCGGCCTGATCACCGAAATCACCCTGCGCCTGCAAGGCCAGCCAGAGGCCACCGCCGCCGCCGTTTGCGAATTCGACGACACCACCAGTGCCGTCAACGCGGTGATGCTGGCGGTGCAAATGGGCATCCCGATGGCGCGGATGGAATTTATCGATGCGGCCTCGATCAAGGCCATCAACGCCTATTCCAACATGGACATGCGCGCGGTTCCGCATCTGTTTATGGAATTTCACGGCTCCGAAGCAGGCGTCAAGGAACAATCCGAACAAATGGCCGAAATCTGCGCTGATTTCGGCGGCGGCGGTTTTCAGTGGTCCACCAAAACCGAAGAACGCAATGCGCTCTGGAAAGCCCGCCACACCGCCTATTTCGCGATGAAAGCCACCAAACCCGGGGCCTTGGGCGTCACCACAGACGTCTGCGTGCCGATTTCCAAGCTGGCCGAAGCAATCGAGGACACGATCAAAGACGTAGAGTCCCAGGGCCTCAGCGCGCCGATCATCGGCCATGTGGGGGATGGCAACTACCATTGTTTGTTACTGGTGGAACCGGACAACCCCGCCGCAATGAAGGTCGCCACCGATATCTGCCACCGCATGAACCAGCGCGCATTGGCCGCCGGCGGCACAGTTACCGGCGAACACGGCATTGGCGCGGGGAAAATGAAATACATGGCCGAAGAACACGGCGAAGCCTGGAACATCATGGCCGATATCAAACGCGCGCTCGACCCGACAAACATCCTGAATCCCGGGAAAATGGTACAGATCAATTAGGGACTGTTTGCATTTTTGAAAATTCCCGTAAGGCAATTTTGTGTACGACCGGCAAGCGGAAAATATGTCGTTTGCCCTTTGGGTATTAGGCCAACGCGCAGTGAGTCCACTCCATATATTGGGTGAACCATAAAATCAAAACGTGGATTGCTTGAACAAACTGCGGATTTTATTTTCGTTATCCTCCCATGATTTTTCAAACGCTTCCAATTGAAGTAGTCCTACTTTTCCGAACAGGTTTGCGGCTGAGTTAAGGTGTATCGGGTTTGATTTTCATGCCGCTTTCTTCATCTTTTTGCTGTCAAAGTAAGCCTCGTCCGGCATTCGTTGATCAAGAGCCGCGTGAACGGCATGCTGCACACCCCTCTCATGGCAAACCACTGCCGGTCAGCGGATGCTCAAACTGAGCCAATGCGCCGAGCAAAACTGGCGAAAATTACGCGGATTTGACTACCTCGCCAAAGTTATCACAGGCGTCACGTTCAAAGACGGAATTGAAACCACAAAACCCAGCCAGTTCACCGCATGCCCCAACACGCTCAAACACCAGATTTGACAATAATTCTATAAATGGTGCCCGGGGGCGGATTTGAACCACCGACACGAGGATTTTCAGTCCACTGCTCTACCCCTGAGCTACCCGGGCACGGGTAAGGTTTTAACCTTGGGTGCGCGCGTTTTAGGGCAGGGTTTGACCGCGCGCAAGAGGCTTTTTCACATTAATGCAATTTGTTTTGCATTGGGGCCAAATCTGATGAAACACCGTCTTCTTCATCACTGCCGCCCCCCGGAATCGCGTAGGACCCGTTGAGCCATTTGGCCAGATCCACATCGGCGCAGCGTTTGGAACAGAACGGGCGGTATTTCGGGTCGGGGTCTTTTTCACAAATCGGGCAGCTCATTGGGGGAGAACCTCTGTTAGCGGGATACGTTCACGTTTTCTTTGCAATTCGAAATGGCCCAGCGGCGTCCAACCGACCAGAACCGTATCAATGCCATCCGCACGCAGGGCACGGCCAAGCGCCTGTTCCAGCGCGCGCCGGTCCTTGCGGGGCATCGGGGCGAAATCAATCACGATCACCCCCCCAAGCCCCCGCAAGCGCAATTGACGTGGCAGATCGCGGGCGGTAGCCATGTTGGCCTTCAGCCCCGCCCCGAGCGACGAATCGCTGCCGGTGTTCACATCCACCGCCACCAGCGCCGAAGTCGGCTCGATAATCATAGAAGCCCCGTCCGGCAGCGGTGCCAGCGGTTCATACAGTTGGTCGATCAAATCGCGCACGCCGGACAATTCAATCGTGCCTTGGCTATCGATCACTTCGTCCGGTTCCGGCTCCCCCCAATCGCGCCAGGCGCGGGTGGCGGGGCTTGGAGCCTCCATCAACAATTCCGGTTTATCGCCGGTATCCGATGCCACCTGCGCCGCCAGATCCCGCATGTCGGCAATGTCGTCAAACAACGTATCGCT
This sequence comes from uncultured Paracoccaceae bacterium, assembly GCA_947311485.1. Classification (GTDB taxonomy): domain Bacteria; phylum Pseudomonadota; class Alphaproteobacteria; order Rhodobacterales; family Rhodobacteraceae; genus Amylibacter. The sequence continues at coordinate 9,786 of CAMZLM010000115.1, read as the reverse complement.
TTCCACGCCTTCACAGGCCGAGCGCATGATCAGACCAAGCCGGCCATCCGCCCCGTCCAGCACATCATGCGCCACCGCCAGCAGCCGGTCGCGTTCGTCATCGTCACGGATTTTGCGCGCGATATTCAGGCCCGGCGCATCCGGTGTAACAATGGCATAACGGCTCTTGAACAACAGCTTGGTCGTTACCGGCGGGGATTTGGACCGTTCCGCATGGGTAGCCACCTGCACCATCAGCATTTGCCCCGGCGACAGGCCTTTGGCCTGCTTCAGAAAACCGGTCTGCCCCTGCCCCAGATCCACAGTTACCCCGTGCTGGCCTTTCATCTGGCGCATGACTTTGGCACGATAGATCGCCTCTGGCTGCGGGCGCGCATCGTCCAGCGGTGCCACCAGCAAATCCTGCAACTGGCCATCCACCACCAGCGCGGCGACATCCCGGCCTTCCACTTGATCCAGAAAAACCAAACGACCTTTTCTCATGTCCCTGCCCCTTTGAACAATGGATACCCTGCCCCGCGCAGCATATTGGCGGTTTCCGCCAGCGGCAGGCCGACAACATTGCTGTAGGATCCGTTAATCGACGGGATGAACATGGCCCCGAGGCCCTGAATAGCATAGCCCCCTGCCTTGCCCTGCCATTCCCCATCCGCCAGATAGGCCGCGATTTCGGCGTCCGACAGGTTTTTGAATTGTACCGTGGTCACCACATCGCGCTGCCAGATTCTGGCGTCGCGCCGCAAGGCCACACCGGTTATCACCCGATGGCGCCGACCAGACAGCAAACGCAGGAATTTTTCCGCCTCGCGCGGGTCCGCAGGCTTGCCCATAATCCGCCGCCCCACGGCCACAACCGTATCGGCGCAGAGCACCAGCGCCCCGTCAGGGGCCGGCACCGCACGCGCCTTTTCCACAGACAAACGCCGCGCATAGGGGCGCGGCAGTTCGTTCTTCAGCGGGGACTCGTCAATATCGGCCGGGCACACATCATCCGCCACCACACCGATCTGCGCCAACAACTCCGCACGACGCGGGCTGGCGGAGCCGAGGATCAGCATAGGTTACTTGTAGCGATAGTTGATGCGCCCTTTGGACAGATCATAAGGGGTCATTTCGACCTGTACCTTATCACCGGCCAGAACCCGGATCCGGTTCTTGCGCATTTTACCCGCTGTGTGGGCGATAATTTCATGGTCGTTCTCCAGCTTCACCCGAAACGTCGCATTGGGCAGCAGCTCGACAACGACACCATCAAACTCGAGAAGTTCTTCTTTGGCCATGGTTGCTCCGTAAATTTTATTGCCCGGGGGACTCCCCAAGCGCGGGTGATACATGAGCCGGAACGGGTAAAATTTCAAGGGAAAAGTGGGATTTGGCAGGATTGGTCGCGCGGTGGTGTTTTTGGGTTGGAATTATCATGGATACTGATCGTTGGCATATCTTAACGAAACGGGAGTGCTGGGCATATAAAACACGATTATACCCCACTTACTCCAAACCCGAAAGTTTTGGCTTGAGATTATGCGGAAATTATCGGTGACCTGGCATCGGAAGTCACGCCAGTATTTGGGCACTGTTTCGCGAAAAAACCACTCCTCGAGCCACGCACACAAGTCAGCCTCCTGATCGGCCATCATCCGCGACGGCCCGCCCTTCCAGCCATCATACGCCACGGAGTCCCAGCCCTCGGCCAGCAACAAAAGCGCGTTCGCCCGCCGTGCCACACCGTGATCCTCACGGTGGCGCTTCACGCAAGCCAAAAGCCCGCGGCGGTCGGCATCAGAAAGAAAACGGGCACGGATCATGCTGACATGCAGAATCCATAACGCACCAAACGTCAAGCAGGTCTTCGGGTATTCAAGGACTCGGAGTATATTTCATTCCGTCCGGCTACTTAATAATTTCAAACCAATGACGCCACACCTGTGGTGCGGCCCAGTGTTACGTTAATCACTTCGCCTTTGGGTTCATAGGGTTTAGTGCCGAAATGCTCGCAGGTTTTTAGATAAGCGGGCCAAACCACGTCGTCTTTTGCAAAGGGAATACGCTCCATCGGTAGTTGTGGCTCAATTGCGTAAGATTCATCCAACACAACCGTTTCCAGCCCCAGCGCCATGCGCCGCATGTTGATTGCACGGACCTCGTAATCGAAAAACAGCAGCTGTTCATCGTTGGTATCGGGGGTGGAGAATTCGGCCATCAAATTGCCTGCAACGTTATGTTCACGCACTGCCGTTAGGGTGTTTTTAACCTTGAGGGGGTCGGGATCATCCCAGCATTCGGCCAGCATCCAGTAGATGTCAATGTTGTTGATGTTTGGTGGATAGTATCCTTTTCTTTCAATGGCTTTGAAGTGCTCCCAATCGTCGAAGGTCGATAAGATCGCAAACCAGCCGAGTTTGTTACGGTTGGAAATCATGAACGCAACTTTCGAATTTGTGCACACAAAATCTATCTGTTTTTTGGCTTCCTCAAACCAGCCGGCACCTTGAAGAAACAGCGTTATCTTGCCAGTGCTTGCAGCGCTAAAGTTTGCCGCTTTAGCGCCGCCAACGTTGAGAATATCACGCTTTGCACAAGATTCAATGGTACCAAGGCTTATTGCAACAGCATAGTTCAAACGCATTTTTTCTAGATCAGCATCGTTGGCAGCTAAAGTATAGAAAGCAATGTATTTCATCCATAGGGTGCTTGATCTGGAGTGGAAACGTTTAAATTCTATTTCGCCACGAGCGACCTTTTCAGTATTATCTAAGCTACTGATTAGATCTTTCCACGGTTCCGTCTCTAGAATCGGTAACGTTTGTTTAATATACTTCCTACGGTATCGGGTGATTTTCTTTTGGTCTATCATTTTGAGTTTCCTATTATACCTTAGTTACTTTACTCAGAATTTTCTATTATACCTAATTCACTCCAAAACCCGAAAGTTTTGGTTTGAGATTATGCGAAAATTATCGGTGACTTGGCTTCGGAAGTCGCGCCAGTTTTTGGGCACGGTTTCGCGAAAAAACCTCAGGATTGCAGCGGTGAGTGGAAAGTCAAACTCTGAGGTCTCACAGCATCAATATTCTCGCCACGCACGGCTCCGAATGCTACTATTGGCAATAAAACCTGCTCCTGCCGCCCAATACGCGCGCATGCACCCTTTCCCTGACGCCACTTCCCCGCTACAAGGCCCCCGACTCCTTCTTCAGCCATGCGGGGCATCCGATGACCATTGAGCCAACAATCACAGACAAACTGATAGCGGATCACGGGCTAAAACCCGATGAATACCAGTTGATCCTCGATCTGATCGGGCGCACGCCGACATTTACCGAACTGGGTATTTTCAGCGCCATGTGGAACGAACACTGTTCCTATAAATCCTCAAAGAAATGGCTGCGCACCCTGCCGGTCGAAGGCCCGCAGGTAATCTGTGGCCCCGGCGAAAATGCCGGTATTGTCGATATTGGCGATGGCCAGTGCGTGGTTTTCAAAATGGAGAGCCACAACCACCCTTCCTATATCGAACCCTATCAGGGCGCGGCCACCGGCGTTGGCGGCATTTTGCGCGATGTGTTCACCATGGGCGCGCGCCCGATTGCGGCGATGAATTCGCTGTCGTTTGGTGAATTGTCCCACCCGAAAACCAAATCTCTGGTCAATGGCGTGGTCGAGGGTGTCGGCGGGTACGGCAACTGTTTTGGCGTGCCGACCGTGGGCGGCGAAGTCCGGTTTCACGATTCCTATAACGGCAACTGTCTGGTAAATGCCTTTGCTGCCGGTCTGGCCGACACCGACAAAATCTTTTACTCTGCCGCTTCCGGCGTGGGTATGCCGGTGGTGTACCTCGGGGCCAAAACCGGCCGCGACGGGGTTGGCGGGGCAACCATGGCCAGCGCCGAATTTGACGACACCATCGAAGACAAGCGCCCGACCGTGCAGGTGGGCGACCCTTTCACCGAAAAACGCCTGATGGAGGCCACGCTTGAACTGATGGCCACCGGCGCGGTGATTTCCATTCAGGACATGGGGGCCGCCGGCCTGACCTGTTCTGCGGTGGAAATGGGCGACAAGGGCAATCTGGGTGTGCGGCTCGATCTGGAAAAGGTTCCCGCCCGCGAAGAAAACATGACCGCCTATGAAATGATGCTGTCCGAAAGTCAGGAACGCATGTTGATGGTGCTAAATCCGGAACTGGAGGACGTGGCCAAGGCGGTGTTTGACAAATGGGATCTGGACTTCGCCATTGTCGGCGAAACCATTGCCGAGGACCGGTTCATTATTATGCATAACGGCGAATTGAAGGCGGATTTGCCGCTCAAGGCGCTGTCGGGCGAAGCCCCGGAATACGACCGCCCGTGGGTGGAAACACCTGTGGCGGCACCGCTGACAGACGCCCCCGAAGTGGACCCCGCCAAGGGCCTGCTGGCGCTGCTGTCCAGCCCGAATTACGCGTCGCGCGCCTGGGTGTATGAACAGTACGACCACATGGTCATGGCCGATACCGTGGTGCGCCCGGGGTCCGATGCCGGCGTGGTGCGGGTGCATGGCACCGCCAAGGCGCTGGCCTTTACCTCGGATGTAACCCCCCGTTATTGCAAGGCCAATCCGTTCGAGGGGGGCAAACAGGCGGTGGCAGAGGCCTATCGCAATCTTTGCGCCACTGGCGCGCGGCCTTTGGCGACCACCGACAACATGAACTTTGGCAACCCTGAAAAACCGGAAATCATGGGGCAGTTTGTTGGCTGCATCAAAGGCATCGGCGAGGCCTGTATCGCGCTGGATATGCCGATCGTTTCGGGCAATGTCAGCCTGTATAACGAAACCGATGGCGAAGGCATCCTGCCCACGCCAACCATCGGGGCCGTGGGGATACTGGACACTCTGGACCAGATGATCGGCATCACCCCGAATGCGGGCGACACGCTGGTTCTGATTGGGGAAACCAAGGGCCACCTCGGCCAGTCCGCCCTGCTGAAAGAGCTGTTCAACCGCGAAGACGGCGATGCGCCGCATGTGGACCTGAAGGCCGAAGCCGCCGCCGGTGAATTCGTGCGTGACGTAAAGGCCGCCGGCCTGATCAGCGCGGCGCATGACCTGTCCGATGGCGGGCTGGCGCTGACCTTGGCCGACATGGCACTTGCGGCCAATTGTGGTGTCGATGTTCAAGCCGGCGACACAGGCTGGTTCTTTGGCGAGGATCAGGCCCGTTATGTATTGGCCACCAATGACCCCGAGGCCCTGCTGGCCATGGCCGCCAGCGAAATTGTCCCCGCCAGCGTGATCGGCACGGTTACCGGCACCGATATTCGCCTCGGCAACAGCGCCCTGCCCCTGGCCAAGGCCCGCGCGGCATTTGATACGGGCTTAACCGATCAGGTGGCATAACATCACGGGCGCTTGCACAACCCCGCCAAGCGCCCTAGATTGACAGGCAACGAACAAGGAGACCCCCATGGCCATCGAAGCCTCGGAAATTGAACAACTGATCAAAGACGCCTTCCCCACCGCCACGGTAACCATTACCGATCTGGCCGGCGACGGAAACCATTATGCCGCCGAAGTCATCGCCGATGAATTCAAAGGCAAAAACCGTGTGCAACAGCAGCGTCTGGTTTACGCCGCGCTCAAGGGCAAAATGGACGGCCCCAACGGCGCGTTGCATGCGCTGGCACTGACCACCAAGGCCCCGGAATAACATGAGCGCGATCTCGTTATTCGCGCTGGTCGGCATTCTGATTGTTCTGCCGATGCTGATCCGTTCGCGGATCAAACAGGACCGGCTGCAAGAGGATGACGACTACAGCATCATCGAGGTCGTGACCTCTGAACATGGCTATGGCCTGAGCTACCAAGTCCCTAAAGATCCGGACGAATACGCCCGTATTTTCGTGCCCAAGCCAAAAAACAAGAAATAACACAAGAGGGCGACCAAGCGTAGCATTGCCTTGCGCCAAACCGCCCTATATCCAATCCCAAACGCCACCGGCTTAAGGAAAATAAAATGACCGACGCAAAAACACAAATTCAGGAAACTGTGGATAACAACGATGTTGTGCTGTTCATGAAGGGCACCGCGACCGCCCCGCAATGCGGGTTTTCCTCGCGCGTGGCCGGTGTGCTGAACTACATGGGCATCGAATTCAAGGACGTAAACGTTCTGGAAGACGACGGCATCCGTCAGGGGATCAAGGATTTCTCCGACTGGCCCACCATTCCACAGCTGTACATCAAAGGCGAATTCGTCGGGGGCTGTGACATCATCACCGAAATGACCCTGTCCGGCGAACTGGACAAAGAGCTGGAAAAAGCCGGTGTTTCTTTTAACAAAGAAGCCGCTGACAAAATCCGTGAAGCCAACGGTTAATCATTGCAAGGGGGGCGAACGCCCCCCTTTAGCAGCATTCAGGCCTCCGGCTGCATCAATTCAACCTCGTTGCCATTTTCCACCGCCGTATAAAAGCAACTGCGCCGGTTGGTATGGCAGGCCGGTCCGACCTGATCCAGCTGCACCAGCAGGCAATCCCGGTCACAATCCACTGCCAGCGACACCAGCTTTTGCGTGTGGCCCGAGCTTTCGCCCTTGACCCAAAATGCCTGCCGCGATCGGGACCAATAGGTGACCTTGCCGGTTTTCAACGTCCGCGTTACCGCTTCGGCATTCATCCAGGCCATCATCAACACTTCCCCTGTGCCCACCTGCTGTGCAATCGCGGGGATCAGCCCGTCTTCGTTGAATTTGAGTGTTGTCACATCAAATTTTACAGTATCCATCCGCCTGCCCTTTCCTTCTGGTCATATCGGGCCTAATTAAAGTGTAACAGCAGCTGTTGAAAGCCTTGAAACCATGAATCAGCCTTCTGACCTGATGAAACTCTATTCCACCCGCATTCTGGCGCTGGCCGCCGAGATTCCGCACACGGGCCGGCTTGATACGCCGGATGCCACCGTGCGCAAGCGCTCGCCGCTGTGCGGGTCTACTGTGACCGTGGATATTCAGGTGCAAGATGGCAAAATTACGCAATACGCCCAGGATGTTAAGGCCTGTGCGCTGGGTCAGGCATCGGCGTCGGTGATGGGGGAAAACGCGCTTGGATTGACCCTGGAACAGGTCCGTGCCGGACGCGATGCGTTGTCGGCGATGTTGAAAAACAACGGTCCCGTACCAGCCGCCCCGTTTGATGCGCTTGAAGTGCTGCAACCGGCTGCGGAATTCAAAAACCGGCATGCGTCTATTTTGCTGACATGGGACGCGACCGTCGAGGCCATGGAAAGCCTGTAATTGTGGCGTTCGCCGGGCAGTAATGGGCCGATACATGGTATTTTAATCAAACATTACGCACTAAACCCCTGACAAACAACGGATTTTATCGGATACAGGCCCTGCCCCATTTCGGGGCGGAAAAAATGTCGCGTCCCAAAACTTCCCTATTCCGGCATTTTTTCCGCCCCGATCCCCCCCTAGGTTAAGGGCATAAACAAAAGGAGCGAGCAAATGACAAATCGTTGGATGAAATGGGTTCTGAAAGAAGCTGCAAAAGTAGCCAAGGAAACCGAAAACAAATAGCACTTTGGCACCCGTTCGCGGGTACCAGCGCCTTTGCGCGTAAAGACTAGTCGTCTTGGGAGCGTTCTTCCAAAACCGAAAACGGCACGCCGGGCAGGTCTTTGGCCCCACGGATCACCAGCGATGTTTTCACGCTCGCCACATTTTCCGCCGCCGTCAAATCATGGGTCAGAAATGTCTGAAACGTGGTCAAATCCGGCGACACGCATTTCAGAATGAAATCGATCTCGCCATTCAACATATGGCATTCACGCACCAACGGCCAGCTGCGGCATTGTTCCTCGAACAGCGACAGATCCGATTCGGCCTGTGAATACAGCCCCACCATGGCAAAAACCTGCACCTCGAACCCCAGCGCGCGGGCATCCACATCGGCGTGATAACCGTTAATAAACCCGTTTTCCTCGAGCGTGCGCACACGGCGCAGACAGGGCGGCGCAGAGATACCGACACGTTTGGCCAATTCCACATTGGTCATCCGCCCGTCATCCTGCAATTCAGCCAGAATTTTGCGGTCTATGGGGTCAAGCTTGATCGTTGGCATGGGGATTCCTTGTTGAAGCGACAAGTTACGCAAAAAGGGTCAAGAACGCAATAATATTTCATTTGTATGCACACATTGATTGCCAACAGCGTCTTTTCCTTGCCCCGCTCCCACACTATATAGGACAAAACGTAATTTATCAGAGAGACATCCCATGTCAGAAACCCGCCACACCCGCCTGTTGATTATTGGTTCCGGCCCTGCCGGTTATACCGCCGGTGTTTACGGTGCGCGCGCCATGCTGGAACCGATTCTGGTACAAGGCATGGAACCCGGCGGCCAGTTGACCACCACAACCGAGGTCGAGAATTATCCGGGCTACACCGAAATTCAAGGCCCCGACCTGATGGTCAATATGGAAGCCCACGCCCGCGCCATGGGCACTGAAATCATCGGCGACATCATCACCGATCTGGACCTGAGCAAGCGCCCCTTTACCGCCAAAGGCGACAGCGGCACGGTTTACACGGCAGATGCGGTCATTCTGGCCACGGGGGCACGGGCGCGCTGGCTCGGGCTGGACAGCGAAGAGGCCTTCAAGGGCTTTGGCGTGTCTGCCTGCGCCACCTGCGACGGGTTCTTTTATCGCGGTCAGGAAATTGTGGTCATCGGCGGGGGCAATACCGCGGTCGAGGAAGCCCTATTCCTGACCAATTTTGCCTCCAAGGTCACCCTGATCCATCGGCGCGACACGCTGCGGGCAGAAAAGATCCTGATCAACCGGCTGATGAAAAACGAAAAAATCGTGCCGCTTTGGGACCATGTACTGGAAGAAGTTCTGGGCGATGACAATCCCAAAGGTGTGACCGGCGTACGGGTGAAAAACGTTAAAACCGACGAAACCAGCGAAATCCCCTGTACCGGTGTGTTTGTCGCCATTGGCCATGCGCCGGCGAATGAGCTGGTGATCGACACTTTGGAAACCCATATGGGGGGCTATGTGGTCACCAAACCGGACAGCACCGAAACCTCGATCCCGGGCGTTTTTGCAGCGGGCGACCTGATTGACCACAAATTCCGGCAGGCGGTGACCTCTGCCGGTATGGGTTGTATGGCCGCGCTCGAGGCAGAGCATTTCCTCGCCGCGCAGGACGACAATTAATCCTGTAAACAAGCCCATTTTGCGAAACGGGCTTGTTCTCTTTTTAGGGTGTTTTTCGCGAAAACTGACCGAAAAATCACTGTTTCGACTTATTTCTGACGCTTTACACTGCGATGTGTATATTACCCTTGTAATACCAACATCGCAGTGTATGACGCGAGCAATTAAAAACAACTTCACAACTCCCTTACGGAAACTATAAAAGAGGCGCACATGTACCAGCCCAATCTGGCCCCTATTCCCGAGCTTTATGTATCTTATGACAGCGCAGCCAAACTGAAACTGGAAGCCGCGCAATTGCCGTCATGGGATTTGACCCCGCGTCAGGTTTGCGATCTGGAACTGTTGATGAATGGCGGGTTCAATCCGCTTAAGGGTTTTTTAAGCCAGGCGGACTATGACTCCGTTGTGGACAACATGCATTTGGCGGACGGGGCGTTGTGGCCAATGCCGATCAATCTGGATGTGTCCGAAAAATTCGCCAAGGAAATTGGTGTAGGCAATGATATTGCCCTGCGCGATCCCGAAGGCGTGATATTGGCGATCATGTCCGTCACCGACAACTGGACCCCGAACAAATCGCTG
>CAMZLM010000114.1 GCA_947311485.1 uncultured Paracoccaceae bacterium | reverse complement strand
GACAACAGCCGCATCAACATGACCGATGACGCCGACACCATCGCCAAGAAAATCCGCAAGGCCAAAACCGATCCGGAACCGTTGCCGGATAACCTCGACGATCTAAAAAACCGCCCCGAGGCGCGCAACCTGATCAACATCTATGCCGGCCTGTCGGACCAGAAACCCGAACAGGTCATTGCCGAAGTCGCCGGCCAGCAATTCGGCACGTTCAAGCCGCTGCTCGCCGATCTGGCCGTGGCAAAGCTGGCCCCGATTGGCAACGAAATGGCGCGCCTGATGGGCGATGCCGCCGAAATCGACCGTATCCTTGGCAAAGGTGCCGACCGCGCAGCCGAGATCGCAGAGCCTATTTTGGCGAAAACATTCGACATCATGGGCATGGTGCGCTCGCGTTAATGGCTGGACTACTACAATAGAGATTCAATATCTGAATCAATTTGGCACCCCTTCATCCACGCTTCAATATTAGGCGGTGGCCCCATGAGGTCATCACTGCATTTATAATCAGTTGTCGAATTCACACGCCACTGCCGTAATTTAGCGCGTGCCGAAAACGGGCCCGCCATTTGTACCTTAGGGGGGGGAGGAAGACTATGCCAACTTTTGTTTTCCATTCGCAGGCCTGCGGCGCATTTTAACTGCTGAACATGATACAATCCTGCAGCAGCCACTATCGTTGCCATGCTGGCTCCTGTGAAATGTGCATAGGAGTTTCCAAATGTCGTGGGCTCGGGAAGACATCCATTCGAGGCTCGGTAGCGACCAAAGACGTCCACACATTTGCCATAATTTGGATACTTCCTTCTTGCGTTCCGGCTGTCCACCTGCGCCATTTTGTTTATTTTCTTCAAAAATTTTTTTGCTTTTCTGGGTTTCGCACCTACAATTACAGCACCGCATTCAACCCCTCTGTTATTGTATTTTTGCATTTCGTCAGGCGACAATAGATAGGTATCATTCTGAGGGGTATCCAAACAGTTTGAACCGTTTCCAGCAGCAATTATAACTGAAATATTATGTTTTTTTGTTAATGTTTGAATAGCCCTTTCAACTCTCTCGTAGTGAATAATTGGTAGCTGAAGAGACGGAAGATCACTTTGCAATAGTGGCGGAATTGACGCTCCCATGGGTACCGTAACGATATCTCCACAGGCGAGTGTTTTCGCTTCTGCACACTTAATTATTATTTCAAACGTTTCACTTAATTGCTGTTCTTCAACAAAAGTTCGCTCCGCCTGAGCCAGATAAATAGCAATTTTTTTAAAGTTAGCCGATGGATTATTATCCTCATGGGTTTCGCGTAGAATTCGGATGGAATGCTGGATGCAATCCTGCAAATTCATTTCGTGGTTTTTTTCCCGTATGCTCACCCAAGTATCCGAAAAAAATTTTAGGTACCCAAATCCCTCATCGCGCTTTTCGAGTAATTCAATTGCCTCCCACATTCCGTCTTGGGTAATTTTCACCGCCTCTCGCACAGGCAACAATAAAACGTCGGCGTCCGGAGTAAGATTCCAAAGTAATTTCTCTTCGTCGTTAAGGGGGGCAAATTTTTCCTCAGACATTTGTAATGCAGCTAAACAAACTGTGCCATGAGCTGGGGTGTAATAGCGCCAGGAGTTTTGTATTTTAGCTTCTTCACACTTTTTGGCATTTATTGCACGACATTCGTCTGTAAGAAAGCGCACCTGCAATCCTTGAAGGAGCGCACTTTCATCATCGTTACAAACATGCCCTTCCTCCCCTGGGAGGAGCCACGCATCATCCACATGAACAATTCTAATTCGTGGAACATTCACCGGTCCTGCCGACCGCTCACTCAAGGCACCGTCATTCTCCGTTTTTTCTTCAAAAGAAATATTTAACCTCTCCATCGTTTTAATTGCATAATCGATTCCTGTAATTTTCTTAGCCATTCGTCACCCACTCAACCTTAGTGCGACAAGTAGACCTCATATCAATTAGTTAAGAAAGCCTTACTCAAAATTTCAGCCCATTTTTCGACTGAACGCAAAAAATAATTAAACATTGACGCCCATATGCGTATTTTGTATGTATATTTACATCATTAATTAACCTATGCCTTCATATAGTAGCCATGGGGATCAGCGATTCGCGCTTGATGCGAATTAGGATTCGTGTTTGCGCAGTAGCAAAACGCGGGAACGAATACTTGAAGAAAGGCCCATGTCGTGGCACGGAAAACAGTAAACTTATCAGAAAAAGACTTGGCCGCCCTCGAAAAACTAAAGGATGCTTTCGACGCTATATCGCTAAATGATACGATTAGGCGCTCAATAGCCCAAGCATCCGTCCTGAATGACCTGACAGATGAAACCGGAGCCATTGAGATTGTAGATTCCGACGGAACCAGAAGGCGCCTACAAATCAAACCAGCTCAGGGTTAATTTTGGCAACAAATCGCAATAAGGATGCGCTATTGTCTTAACTCTATCGGACTTTTTGATTTAGGAGAAAAAGATGTTAGAAGACGACAGCTCTCCCCCCCTTTTTACGGATGATGAACAGCTAGAAGATTACACAGACGCCTACACGACGACAGAAAGTCAGGACAAACCTGAAATTCGGGCAAAATGGTCCAAACACATCGGCGTAATTCTTCTGGCAAATACCTTTGCTACGCTATCCCTGATACTGCTAGCAATGATATTTGATTATTGCTTGGCCATCGCAGAAAAATCCATCTCATCCGATATGCGTATTGTCTCGGCAAACGTCATTCTTGCAATGATCGGCGCGACTCTTGTTCAAGTGGGGAGCTTCGCTATTATCATCGCAAGGTGGGGCTTTAAACGCTCCCCCCCTGAGTAACTTTTCTGGCCCTGCAATGTCGAGTATACCACTCAGCATTGCAGGGTCTTTTCCAATCCTACCCTCGCAAAATCGACGTTCCCGCAAAACGGGCAGTATCACCGAGCATTTCCTCGATCCGGATCAGCTGGTTGTATTTTGCCAGCCGGTCGGAACGCGACAGGGAACCGGTTTTGATTTGGCCGCAATTGGTGGCCACGGCCAGATCGGCGATAGTGGCGTCCTCTGTTTCGCCGGAGCGATGCGACATTACCGAGGTATAACCGGCGCGGTGCGCCATATCGACGGCTTCGAGCGTTTCAGTCAGGGTGCCGATCTGGTTGACCTTGACCAGAATGGAATTGGCTACGCCCTGTGAAATCCCGTCTGCCAGACGTTTGGTGTTGGTGACAAACAGATCATCCCCCACCAGTTGCACCTTGTCACCAATTTGATCGGTCAGCAGTTTCCAGCCTTCCCAGTCATCCTCGTGCATGCCGTCCTCGATCGAAATGATCGGATAACGCGCCGCCAGATCGGCCAGATACTCGGCATTTTCCCCGGAGGAGAGAACCTTGCCCTCGCCCTTGAGGTTATACATCCCGTCCGCGTAATATTCAGACGCCGCACAATCCAGCGCCAGATAGACTTCCTCGCCCGGTTTATAGCCGGCCTTTTCCACGGAACGCATGATGAAATCCAGCGCCTCTGTGGTGGATTTCAACGCAGGGGCAAAGCCGCCCTCGTCACCAATCGCGGTGTTGAAACCGGCGTCGGAGAGTTCCTTTTTCAGGGTATGGAAAATTTCCGCCCCCATCCGCACCGCGTGGCGCAGGGAATTGGCAGCGACCGGCATCACCATGAATTCCTGAATGTCGATCGGGTTGTCCGCATGTTCGCCACCATTGATGATGTTCATCATCGGCACCGGCAACATCCGCGCCGCAGTGCCGCCGACATAGCGATAGAGCGGCATATCTTGCGAATTCGCCGCTGCCTTGGCCGCGGCCAGTGACACGCCCAGAATAGCGTTGGCTCCCAGTCGGGCCTTGTTTTCGGTACCGTCCAGACGGCACATGGTGTCATCCAAATCAACCTGTTCGGTCACATCAATGCCGAGCAACGCCTCGGCGATTTCGGTATTCACGGCCTCGACCGCTTTCAACACACCCTTGCCGTTGTAACGCGCCTTGTCGCCGTCGCGCAGCTCTACCGCCTCATGTGCGCCTGTAGACGCCCCCGACGGCACACCGGCACGACCAAAGGATCCGTCTTCCAGAACCACATCCACCTCGACCGTTGGGTTCCCCCGGCTGTCCAGAATTTCACGTGCGCTGATTTCGATAATAGAAGACATCTGTCTATTCCTTTTCGGGTTCTGGTTTGATTGGAACCCCGTAGAGTTCCAGCCGGTGGCCGCGCAGGGTATAGCCCAGCTTGGCCGCAATTTTTTCTTGTAAAGCTTCGATCTCGGGGTCGACAAATTCGATCACTTCGCCGCTCTGCATATCGATCAGGTGGTCGTGGTGATCACGTTCCGCATCTTCATAGCGGGCGCGACCATCACCAAATTCATAGCGTTCCAGAATACCGGATTCCTCGAACAGTTTGACCGTGCGATACACAGTGGCAATGGAAATGCCGCCATCAATGGCGGAGGCGCGGGAATACAATTCCTCTACGTCCGGATGATCATCCGCCGCCTGCAGAACCTGCGCAATCACCCGGCGCGGCCCTGTCATGCGCAGACCCTTTGCCTCGCAACGTTCAATGATGGTGCTGTTTGTCATTCGCTACCCCTTGATGCGGCTTCTTCTAGCGCCTGCCACGCCAAGCGCAACCCTGTTAACGTTAAAGGCCAACAGCGACACGCCAATCGCGCGCTTATTACGCGCAATCGGGTTGTTTTTCAAATGCACGCGAAACAAGCCGACAATTTCCGCCGATTTTCTGCAGGATTGTTACCGCGCCGCCGGCTGGGCATTTTCCACCAGCTTGACAAAATACGAGGCACCGATCGGGCTTGCCTCGTCGTTGAAGTTGAATTCCGGATGATGCAAACCGGCAGAATCGCCATTGCCCAGTACCACATAGGCCCCGGGGCATTTCTCCAGAAAATAGGCAAAATCCTCGGCTCCGGTTGTGGGGGGGATATCCATTTTGGCATTATCGTCCCCCACCACCTGCGCGGCGGCTTTCATGGCAAAAACGGTTTCTTCGGGCGAATTGATCGTTGCCGGATAGCCGCGATCATATTCCACGGTTGCACTGGCCCCGAAACCTTCGGCAATTTGTTGCGCCAGCACGCCGATGCGCATTTCGATCATGTCACGCACATCCGCGCTAAAGGTCCGTACGGTGCCGGCCAGCATCGCATCATCCGGCACAATATTGCCGGCGGTGCCAGCATGGATCTGGGTAATCGATAACACGGCTTTTTCGATCGGGTCCATATTGCGGGTGATGATGGTTTGCAGGCTCTGGGCGATTTGCACGGCAACCATGATCGGATCAATGGTGCCGTGGGGCATGGCCGCATGGCCCCCCTTGCCGTGAACCGTGATTTTGAATTCATCCGCCGCCGCCATTGCCGGACCGGGGGTAGAATTCATCTGGCCCAGAGGCATGCCGGGCAGGTTGTGCATGGCGTAGACCTGTGAAATGTTGAAATTCTCGATCACACCTTCCTCGCACATCATGCGCGCGCCGCCGACGGTTTCCTCCGCCGGCTGAAAAATCAGCGCCACACGCCCCGAAAAATTCCGCGTTTCCGCCAGATATTTCGCCGCCCCCAGCAGCATGGTGGTGTGGCCGTCATGACCGCAGGCATGCATCTTGCCATCCACCGTGCTGGCATAGTCCAGACCGGTTTTTTCCTGCAAAGGCAGCGCATCCATATCCGCGCGCAGACCGATTGTCGGCCCGTCGCCACGGCCTTCGATAATCGCAACAACACCGCTTTCGGCGATGCCTTCGTGGATGTCGGTAATGCCGAATTCGCGCAGCCGTTCCACCACAAAGGCCGCCGTATTATGACAATCCAGCGACAGTTCCGGATGCGCGTGAATATGTTGGCGCCAGCCCTTCATGTCATCAAAATATTCCGCAATACGATTGATTACCGGCATGGGGTGGACTCCTGTGATTTTCGATCATTAAAGTGGTTTGAAACACAGTGAACGACAGGCCCCCATGAGTAAAGACCAATCCGCATCACAATCCCTTTGCCTTGACCCCAATGGCGGTGTGCCGCGCCTTTTGGAAATTATGGCCCGCTTGCGCGATCCGGAAACCGGCTGCCCGTGGGATATCGAACAGAATTACGCCTCCATCGCACCCTACACGATTGAAGAAGCCTACGAAGTCGCCGATGCGATCGAAAAGGGCGATATGCCCGAACTGGAAAACGAACTGGGCGATTTGCTGTTGCAGGTGGTCTATTACACACAGATGGGACGCGAGGACGGGCATTTTAGCTTTGACAGTGTGGTCAAGGCGATTGCCGATAAAATGGTGCATCGCCACCCGCATGTGTTCGGCGATGAAAACCGCGATAAATCCGCCGAACAGCAAACCCGCGATTGGGAAAAGATCAAGGCCGCCGAGCGTGCCGCCAAGAGTGACGCACGCACGCTGGACGGGGTTGCGCTGAACCTGCCGGCGTTGATGCGGGCGGTAAAATTGCAAAAACGCGCGGCGCGGGTGGGGTTTGACTGGCCGGATACGGGTCAGGTCGTGGAAAAAATTGCCGAGGAAGCCGCCGAACTGGTAGAGGCCCGCGACCAGCTTTCGGCACAGGAACAGTTCGAGGAATACGGCGATCTGCTGTTTGTCATGGCCAATCTGGGCCGGCATCTGGGCATTGATCCAGAAGAGGCCTTGCGCGCCGCCAACGCCAAATTCACCCGCCGGTTTGAAGGGGTAGAAGACAAGCTGACCGTATTGGGCAAGACGCCCGCCACATCCGATCTGGCCGAAATGGATGCGCTCTGGGACGCGGTAAAGGCAGACGAACGGCGCTAATCCGGCACGTACAGTTTGGCAAAAGCCAGCCGCACCGCCCTTGCGGTTTCTTCCTGTCGCTGCTCGATATGATCCCGCAATACAGCAAGCGCCCGGGGGGCGTCGCGTGCAACCAGCGCCGCAACAATATCGCCATGCGCAGCCAGTCGGGGTTGGTCCTGTTTCACCAGCTCGGTCAGGTTCATCAATCGCACATAGCGGATGCGCAAATTGATGCTCTGCAACATCGCGGCCAGTTCCACGTTGCCGGAAAGGGCGGCAAGCTTGCGATGGAAATCTTCGTCCATGCGCAGTAATTCCGCCGGATCGGTGCTGTTTTGATAGGCCCCGGCCTGCGCATCGAATTCCTGCCGGAATGCAGTGATATCCGCCTCGCTCGCCCGTTCCAGCGTGCGTTTAAGCGCCTCGGTTTCCAGCGCAATCCGTGCCTCGTATAGATCCTGAATACGAACGGGATCCAGCGGGCGACAGAAAAAGCCGCGTCCGTTTTCAAAGGTCAGCAATCCTTCGGCCACCAACCGGTTCAGGGCCTCGCGCAGGGGGGTGCGACTGGCCCCGAGCTGGCTGGAAAGGGTGGTTTCGTTCAAACGCTCCTGTGGCTTGAACTCGAAATTCGCCGCCATTTCGCGCAGCTGTTCATAGGTCCGTTCCACACTGCTTTGACGTTTGCCCATTCGCGCCCCCTGTTTGGGGCTGGATAACCCAAAATCCGCTGTGGCGCAATTACGCATTCATTATTGTATTTCTTGCTGTATACAATTTATCAGGAGGAATCAGTCATGACAAAACAAATCACCGGCGCACAGGCGATGGTTCAGATGTTACAGGCGCAGGGCGTGGAGCATGTCTTTGGCCTGTGCGGCGATACAAGCCTGCCGTTTTACGAGGCCATGCGCCGCCAGAAAACCATCACCCACACGCTGGTGCGGGATGAACGCTCGGCAACCTATATGGCCGATGCCTATGCGCGGCTGACCGGCAAGGTGGGCGTTTGTGAGGGGCCTTCGGGCGGAGGCGCAACGTATATCCTGCCCGGATTGATCGAAGCCAATGATTCCAGCTATGCGGTGCTGGGCATCACCACCGATATTTCCGTGGCATCCTATGGCAAATACCCCCTGACCGAGGTCAACCAAGAGGCGCTGATGGCCCCGTTGACCAAATGGAACACGGTGATCAAGCAATCCGGCCACATTCCCCGCATGCTGCGCGCCGCGTTTCGTGCGATGACCACAGGACGGCCCGGCGCGGCGCATCTGGGGCTTCCCTATGATGTGCAGTCCGGCGCGGTCGACTGCGCCGATATTTGGGCTGATCCACAAACCAGCCATTTTCCCGCCTATCGCACCGGCCCCGATGCAACCGCGATCGACGCCGCGATAGACGCTATTCTATCGGCAAAAAATCCATTGATCGTCTGTAGCGGCGGCATCGTGATTTCAGGGGCCATGGACGCGTTGGACAGGCTGGCCACCCGGCTTGATATTCCGGTGGCCACGTCGATTTCAGGTCAAGGGTCGCTGGCGGAAACCCATCCGAATTGTCTGGGGGTGGTCGGGTCCAACGGCGGCACGCCGGAAACATGGGAGATGATGCAAGCCACCGATATGGTGATTTTTATGGGCGGGCGGGCCGGTTCTACCACCACGTCACGCTGGGAGGCCCCAACCACCAAAACCCGGATTGTGCATTTTGATGTGGATCCGATGGTGATCGGCGCGAATTACCGGACCGAGGTCGGCGTTGTCGGCGATTTGCGCCTGTCGCTGGCGGCGATGAATGCGGCGCTGGATGCCCGCGGGCAAGGGGAAGCAACCTTTGGCGGGGCATCGGCAATTGCCGAGCGCAAAGTACGCAAATTTGCGGCCTTTGATCGGCTGGCGCAATCGAACGACACCCCGATCCGCCCCGAACGGGTGATTGCGGCATTGCAAAACATCCTGCCACCTGAGGCGGTAATCCTGTCGGACCCCGGCACCAGCTGCCCCTATTTCAACGCCTATTACCAACTGCCCCGCGCGGGGCGGCATTATATCACCAACCGCGCACACGGGGCGCTTGGCTATGCGCTGTCGGCAGCGTTGGGCGCGTGGTTTGCGCGGCCAGAGGCAAAAATCGTGGCAATGATGGGAGATGGATCCTTCGGATTCACAGTGGGAGAGCTGGAAACCGTCACCCGCTGCCGTGCACCGATTACCTATATCGTGTTTTCCAACGCCAATTTCGGCTGGATACGCGCCAGCCAGCAGGCAGACCCGTCCAAGGAATCTCACAACGTCGATTTCACCCGAACCAACCACGCGGCGATTGCAGCCGCTTACGGGGTGAAAAGCTGGCGGGTTGAAAATCCGGCGGAATTGGCGAAAGTATTGACCGAGGCCATAGCCCATGACGGGCCGACGCTGGTGGATGTGGTTTGCCAGAACCTCGAACAATCAAATGCGCCGGTGGCGCGCTGGATGGGGTGACACGGGAACAGTTGTAATCGGGGCGGAAATAGTCGGGGTTTCCACGGCAATCTGGCAGCAACGCATGGGACAGGATGTGATTTTTCTGGATCGGGAACAGCCCGGCATGGGAATGCCCTTTGGCAATGGCGGCATTTATTCGGGGAAATCGGCAACACTGACGTGTTTACAGGCTTTGATCACCCTCACATAGGGTTGACGGGCGGGGCAAAAACGGGTCGATTACGGGCACCGTTGATTATCGGTCACAAACCAACGAGGTACTTGTCCACCTTTGGTCTGCGCCGGTTCGACTAAAACAAAATCCATGGGAGGATATATAATGAAAACAATCACCAAAGCAGCCCTGACGCTGACAGCGGTTGCCGGCTTTGCCAGCGCCGGTTTTGCGGAAACATGGGATATGCCCATGGCCTATTCGGCCACCAATTTTCATTCCGCCACCGGTGCAGAGTTCGCCAAATGCGTGACCGCCGGCACCGGCGGCGCGCTGACCATCAAGACCCATCCGGGCGGCTCCCTGTTTGCAGGCGGCGAAATCAAACGCGCGATCCAGACCGGTCAGGTCAACATCGGCGAGCGCCTGTTGTCCGGCCACCAGAACGAAAACGCCCTGTTCGGATTTGATTCTGTGCCTTTCCTTGCCACATCCTTTGAGGATTCTGAAAAGCTTTGGGAAGCCGCCAAAGGTCCGCTAACCGAAGTACTGGAAGCACAAAACCTGCACCTGCTGTATTCGGTGCCGTGGCCATCCCAAGGGCTGTATTTCAAAAAAGAGATCAATTCGATTGCCGATATGAAAGGGCTGAAATTCCGTTCCTACAACAGCGCCACCGCACGTTTGGCGGAACTGTCCGGCATGTTGCCGACCCAGATCGAAGCCGCCGAAATCAGTCAGGCATTCGCCACCGGTGTTGTTGATTCGATGATTTCTTCGGGCGCGACCGGCTATGACCGTAAAATGTGGGAGAGCCTGACCCATTTCTATGACGTTCAGGCCTGGTTGCCGCGCAACTATATCATGGCCAACAAAGAAGCCTGGGACGCGCTGGATGACAACACCCGCAACGTGATGACCGGCTGTGCCGCAGTCGCCGAATACGCCGGTGATTGGCGCTCGATCCAGTATGCGGGCTTTACCCTGTCCGAGCTGGCCAAACACGGCATGACCGTTGGCCCCGCAGGCGAAAAGCTGCAAGCGGAACTGAAAGCCATCGGGGAAACCATGACCAAGGAATGGCTGGAAAAAGCCGGCCCTGCCGGTCAGGCCATCGTCGACGCTTACAAAGCCAATTAAGACAACTCAAACCACCAAGCCCGGCATGTTTTGCCGGGCTTTCTTTGTACGGGGCGGGCAATGGGCCAAAAAATACGTAAAATTCTGGACGGGTTGTATCTGGGCGCGGGCCTGGTTGCCTCGTTGTTTCTGATCGCCATTCTGGTGCTGATCCTGTCGCAAATGCTGGCCCGCTGGACCGGTTCTGTGATTACCGGCGCACCTGACTATACAGGGTACTGCATGGCTGCTGCCTCGTTTCTCGCGCTGCCCTATGCGTTGAACAAGGGCGCGCATATCCGGGTAAGCCTGTTGCTGGGCGTGCTGGGCCGGTTTCGCCGCTGGGGGGAAATCTGGTGTTTTGGCGTGGCCAGTTACCTGTCGGTATTTTTTGCCTATCACGCCATCAAAATGACCATGGCATCGCTGAAATGGCATGACATCAGCCAAGGGCAGGATGCTACGCCTCTGTGGATTCCACAAATTGCCATGTGCGTTGGCACGGTGATTTTGGCAATTTCATTCATAGACCACCTGATCAGCCTGATCGTGACCGGCGATCACAACATCAAAGAAGACGCGCTCAGCGCCCATGCGGAATAGATAAATGCAAGAGATTTACCTCGTTTCCCTGTTTATGTTTGCCCTGTTTTTGATGCTGGGAACCGGCGTCTGGGTCGGGATCGCGCTGTTTGGCGTGGCTTACCTCGGGCTTGAAATGTTCACCAGCCGTCCGGCGGGGGATGCGATGCTGACCCGGATCTGGACATCAAGCTCAAGTTGGACGCTCACCGCCCTGCCCCTGTTTATCTGGATGGGGGAAATCCTGTATCGCAGCCGACTATCATCGGATATGTTTCGCGGGCTGGCCCCGTGGATGGCAAAATTGCCCGGCGGGCTGGTGCATATCAACATTGTCGGCTGTACCATTTTTGCCGCCGTGTCCGGTTCATCTGCCGCAACCCTGTCCACGGTTGGCAAAATGTCGATCCCCGAATTGCGCAAACGCGGCTATCCGGAATACATGATCATCGGCACCCTGACGGGCGCGGCAACGCTCGGCTTGATGATCCCGCCCTCGCTGACCCTGATCGTTTATGGCGTGTCGGTTGAACAATCGATTTCCAAGCTGTTCATGGCCGGTGTTCTGCCCGGCATGTTGCTGGCGACATTGTTCATGGCCTATGTGGCCGGTTGGTCAATTCTGCGCCCGTCCGAAGTGCCAAAGATCGCCGATGAAATGACCTTTCGCGAAAAGCTGGCCGAATCACGGTTTCTGATTCCGATCATTTTGTTGATTCTTGTGGTTATTGGTTCCATGTACGCCGGCTATGCCACCGCAACCGAGGCCGCCGCCATTGGCGTGGTTGGCGCGCTGGTGCTGGCCGCGGTGCAAGGATCGTTGTCATGGGCCACCTTTGTCGACAGCCTGCTGGGCGCAACCCGCACCAGTGCCATGATCGCGCTGATCCTGATGGGGGCGACGGCATTGACGCTGGCGATGGGCTTTACCGGCCTACCGCGCGCCCTGGCGGAATTCATCGATTCGCTGCACCTGTCCAAATTCGCCCTGCTGATAGCGCTGATGGTATTTTACATCATCCTTGGCATGTTTCTGGACGGTATTTCCTCGGTTGTGCTGACCATGGCGATTGTGCAGCCAATGGTGGAACAAGCGGGTATTGATCTGATCTGGTTCGGCATCTTTATCGTGGTGGTGGTCGAAATGGCACAAGTTACCCCGCCAATCGGGTTCAACCTGTTTGTGATGCAGGGCATTACCAAACACGAAATGGGCTATATCGCCAAAACCGCCCTGCCGCTGTTTGCGATTATGGTGGGGATGGTGTTCATCATGATCGCCTTTCCAGAACTGGCGACTTATCTGCCCGACCACATGCGCACGGCAACGGGGCGTTAGAGCACATCCATTTTAACCAGATTCGGGATGCCCAAATTGCCTGATCTGTGATTCCCTACCTTTGGACATATATGGAGGTCACAGATGGGCAAACCACACCCTATTGAACCCCGATTCTGGATAAGGGGTTGTCGAGGGGGATTCACGAACCGACATTTCTGTGATTCAAGATCGTATCTCTTACAACACGATCGGTCCCCCTCATGTCGACGTCTACCACCGCTCTTTATTGCTGCATAGATGATTTTGCCAAAAT
>CAMZLM010000113.1 GCA_947311485.1 uncultured Paracoccaceae bacterium | reverse complement strand
TCCAGATTGATCTTCTGGAAGAAGTTGAATCAGACAATACTCACCTCTGCAAACCCAATGTGCTATTCATGCGATCCCCCTGGGTAGACATCGACATGATGGGGACCGATCGTGTTGTATGAGATACGATCTTGAATCACAGAAATGTCGGTTCGTGAATCCCTCTCAACAACCCCTTATCCAGAATCGGGGTCCTGTAGGACATCCGGCAGGCGGATACAAAAAAGGCGGGTCAATCGACCCGCCTTTTTTAATTCTATGATCCGGTTATCAGGCGTTCTTGCGCTTGATCGGTGCCCAGAGCTTCTTGTTGGTCAGGTACAACAAGCTGCCCAGAATGGCCAAGAAGATAAAGGCGGTGAAGCCGGCTTTTTTACGTGCCATCATTTTCGGCTCTGCTGCCCACATCAGGAAGGCGGCAACGTCCTGGGCCATATGCTCGACATCGTTCTTGGAACCGTCGGCAAATTCAACCTGACCGTCTTCCAGTGGCGGAGGCATCGAGATGTAGCCGCCCGGGAAGGTTCTGTTGCCATAGAGAACAGTACCGGCCTGTTCTTTTTCATGGCCGGTATAGCCGTTCAGAAGTGACGCAATATACTCCGGTCCACCCAGACCCTTGAACAACTGGTTTACCAGCAGTTTGTAAGGGCCGTGGAAACCGGCACGCGCCTTGGCCATCAAGGACAGATCGGGAGCGTTGGGATCGCCGCCGGCCGGAAACTTGTCGGACGGTTTGCCGGGCAGGTCTTCGTCTGCTTCGGCGTTATAGATGTCCCAGGTTTTGGCGTAGGCTTTGACTTCGTCTTCGCTATAGCTTGGGCCACCTTCGTCGCCCAAGGTCCGGAAGGCCACCAGACGCAGGCCGTGGCATGCGGAGCAAACTTCGGTGTATACCTGAAGTCCGCGTTGCAGCTGGGCCTGATCGAATTTGCCAAAGGGGCCTTCAAAAGAGAAGGCGTAATCTTTGACGTGGCTTTTGCCTTCGTTTGCGATCGCCGCAGAGCCACCAAAGGCCAAGCCGAATGCAACGAGTGCTGAAAGAATGCTCTTTTTCATGATCAAGATCCTATCTTTCTTATTCAGCCGGAGCAGACGCATCGGCGTCTTTCGGCGGATAGTGGGAATCGAAGTCGGCTTCGATGGTTTCCGGTGGTGTCAGTGGTTTTTCCATCACACCCAGCAGAGGCAGGATGACGAGGAAATAACCGAACCAATAGAAAGCAGCATAAAGCGACCAGGTGGAGTAGGGTTTTTCTGCTGGCATAGCACCGAGCCACATCAGGAAGATGAAGTCGAGAACCAAAATCCAGTAGAACCATTTGAACATCGGACGGTATTTGCCGGAGCGTACCGAAGATGTATCCAGCCAAGGCACAACAGCCATAACCGCAATCGCCCCGAACATGGCCAGCACGCCAAAGAACTTGGCGTCGATGATGCCACCGGTAACGAAACCGGCCAGTTGCACAACCATCACGTCGGCAGTGAACGCCCGCAAGATTGCGTAGAATGGCAAGAAGTACCACTCCGGCACGATATGCGGCGGTGTTTGCAGCGGGTTGGCCATTTTATAGTTGTCCGGATCCCCGAGGAAGTTTGGCATAAAGCCGACAAACGCGGTGAAGATAATCAGGATAACAACCAGTGCCAGCAAATCCTTGATCACATAGTAGGGCCAGAAAGGAACGGTGTCTTTCTTGACTTCTTCTTTGGAACCGCGGCGCACTTCGACGCCGGAAGGGTTGCCGTTGCCGGTGGTGTGGAAGGCCCAGATGTGGACAACAACCAAGGCAGCAATCACGAAGGGCAGCAGATAGTGCAACGAGAAGAAACGGTTCAGCGTGGCATTATCCACAGCAGGCCCGCCCAGAAGCCATGTCTGAATGGCGTCGCCGATGCCCGGGATCGCGCCAAACAGGCCGGTAATCACGGTTGCACCCCAGAAGGACATTTGCCCCCAAGGCAGCACATACCCCATAAACGCCGTGCCCATCATGCACAGATAGATGATCATGCCGATGATCCATGTGATTTCGCGGGGGGCTTTGTAGGACCCATAGTAGAGACCACGGAAGATGTGCAGGTAAACAGCGGCAAAGAACAATGCCGCGCCGTTTGCGTGGACATAACGGATTGCCCAGCCGCCATTCACATCGCGCATGATGTGTTCAACGGAATCAAACGCCATATCGACATGCGGTGTGTAATGCATCGCCAGAATAACGCCGGTGATGATTTGCAGAACCAGACAGAACGCGAGCACAATGCCCCAGATCCACATCCAGTTCAGGTTTTTCGGTGTCGGGATCATAATTGTCCCGTAAATCAAGCCAACGATAGGCAGACGTTCGTCCAGCCATTTTTCAATGTTCGATTTTGGCTCGTAATGATCGTGTGGTATTCCAGACATGATCTCTCCCCTTAACCCAGCTTAACGATTGTGCCATCTTTCGAGGCAATCGGAACTGGCAGATTTTCAGGAGCCGGACCCTTGCGGATACGACCGGCAGCATCATAGTGCGACCCGTGACAAGGGCAGAACCAACCGCCAAAATCACCGGCACCATCGCCCAAAGGCACACAGCCGAGGTGGGTACAAACACCCATCATCACCAGCCATTCACCATTTTCATCCATGGCGCGGTTCTGGTCGGTAGCCTCGCCCGGTTTGTTGGCGTTGCGGCTGTCGGTGTCTACCAGATCGCCCAAATCGGTCGAGCGGGCCAATTCGATATCTTCCGGCGAACGGTGGCGGATAAACACAGGCTTCCCACGCCATTTTACCGTAATCTGGGTGCCGACCTCTACATCGGCCACATCGACTTCGATCGAGGACAATGCTTTTACATCGGCGCTTGGGTTCATTTGGTCTACCAAAGGCCAAATTGCAGCCCCGGCGGTCACGGCCCCTGCGGTAGCTGTCGCTACATACAGGAAGTCGCGGCGGTTGCCTGCTGCGTGGTCATCAGAATGTGACACGTGCTTCTCTCCATTGGCTTGCGCGCCCCAACGGCGGGGCGTAATTCATGGACGGGGCGAGGCGGACCTCGGGCCGTCACGGTTGTACTACACAGCAGTCAATTATTAGTCTAGGGACTTTGCGCCGCAGGTTTGCAAGTATAGGAGTGTTAAATGAGACTTTGTGCCTTTCAACCCGATATTGCCCCCAATTTGGGGGCCATGATCCGGCTTTGTGCCTGTTTCGGGGTGCCGATGGATATTATCGAACCCTGTGGTTTTCCGTTGTCTATCAAATCCTTGAAACGTTCGGCGATGGATTACGCCGATATGGTCGATATGACCCGCCATGATTCGTGGCAGGATTTTTTGCCGACCACCCCCGGGCGCCGGTTGGTGTTGATGACAACCAAGGCCGAAAACACGCTGTGGGATTTCCGGTTTCAGGCAGGGGATACGTTGATTATGGGGCGCGAATCCGCAGGGGTGCCCGATGATGTCCACGCCCGTTGTGATGCGCATGTGAAACTACCGATGACAGGGGCGGCACGCAGTTTGAATGTGGCCATGTGTGCGGGCATGGGGCTGAGCGAAGCCTTGCGCCAGATCAGACGCTGAACCGTTTGCCTAACCGGCCAAAGAAACCCGACCTTGCGGGTTCTTCTGCAACCGGTACCGGTGCGTCCGGTTTGATCCGGCTGACCGTCCAGCGCGGATAGGTGCGACTGCCGGAACTGCCACAGGATGCGCCTAGGTTTCCCGGATCAAATACTTTGATGAATTGCGGGTCCGCGATGTGATCCGTGAACAGTGAAAAACAGTGGCTGGCGTCACGATAGGTCAGGGTCAAGTGCCGCATTTCTGCCAACTGATCGGTGAATTCCGCAGCACTCAACGGGGCTTCGGGCAGGGGGGCATCCATCCGGAACACATACCAATTGCCGGTGTTTTCTGCCAAAGCATCAAAAAACGCCTCGACCTGCGCCCAATTCATCAGGCCGGAAAACGACCCTTGGTAGGCTTGCCAAAACGGCGTGTCCGGAAAGCCGGGGATCATTGCGGCCCCTTAAACCAGATCGCGCAGTTGCGCGCCGGAAATCAGTTTGGCATTACGCAGGGTGGCCGAAGGGTAATCCCCGTCCTCGATCAGCTGTTCCGCAACAAACCCCGGTTCCAGTTCCTTGAGCCGTTTGAGCGCGGTAACAGCCGCATCCAGATTGCCGCTGCGCACATGCAGGGCAATCAAATAGCGCAAAGGCGGGCGAAACGAGGGCGACAGCGCGTGCGCCGATTGCGCCAGTTTTTGCGCGGTGTTCAAATCCCCGTTGGCGGTGGCGGTCAGGCAGGTTCCGGTATCCCACCAATACCGGTAGGGCGACAGGGTGCCGATGTGGCGCGCCCGTGATGTAAATGTGTGGGCGCGGTCAATATGGCCCAAATACAATTCCGCCGTCGCCAGCGCCATCCATGCAAACGGATTGGCCGGGTTAAGCGCGGAACTGCGTCGCGCCATTTCATAGCCAAGGGAAATTTCGCTGGTGATGGTCAGCTTGGCATAGGCGATGATCGACAACACCAGCGAATTCATCGGTTCCAGTAGCAACGCCTGTCGGGACATCTCGCGGATTTCCTCGGTTGCGGTTTGCGCACACGGGCTGTTACGTTCCAGAATTTGCACAACCCGCAATAAAATGCGCCACGCCAGAAAGGCGCCTCTTGGATTGATCTCGAACGCCTGTGCCAACAGAACATCCGCCTCGCGTTGTTCGACCGGATTCATCGAAA
This sequence comes from uncultured Paracoccaceae bacterium, assembly GCA_947311485.1. Lineage (GTDB taxonomy): Bacteria > Pseudomonadota > Alphaproteobacteria > Rhodobacterales > Rhodobacteraceae > Amylibacter. The sequence continues at coordinate 8,035 of CAMZLM010000113.1, read as the reverse complement.
ACAGCTTTTGTACCGCCAGACTGGCGAGCACTTCGGCATTGTCGCCGCCATTTGCGCGCCGTGCGTCCACGCAAAAGGCCTCGCTGATGGCGTCTATGGCCTCGTTGCGCATTTGCAAGACGTCGTCATGGTCCACGGGTGGTGCCCCGCGTGCGGGCAGTGTGCGGTAACTGGACCACAACTGCCGATTGGTATTGTCGTCGATGCAGGAGGCGTGAATAACCGTGGTTCCGTTATTGAAAGCCGCCCGTGCCCGTACCCGAATGGTGTTGCCCGCCGACGGGTTTGATTCCGATGGCACTGCGTCAATACACAGTTGTTCATTCAGGCTGGATGCCACACCGGAAACGAATACTTCGGAAAACAACCGTTCCATTTCGGTGCCGGTGACATCGACTTCGGTCACGACCGTTTTGTTTTCCGGCGTGTGAATGCGTGTCGTGCGGGGCTGGGCAAGGGCCTTTGGCGCGGGCTGTTGGCGTGCTTGGCGTTGCAGGCGCAGCCAGTCCTCGAATTCCTGATCCCGTATGTCCATTCCTTCGAGGAATTCCGCGGTTTCATCCATGACATCAGAAAAACGAATCGCTTTGGGCAGAGCCACCGATTGCCGATTCGTCACCAGCAGTTCGGCATAAGGGCCAAAGGCCTTGCGGATTTGGGTCAGCGCCTGACGCAGGCTTGCGGCTCCTTGTTCGCGGGATCGGTCGCTCCACAATTTGTCTTGCAACCAATTCCGGCTGCGCTGGTGGTCTTTGTTTGTCAGCAGCAGTGCCAACACACCTTGGGCTTTGGCGCTGGTCGGGGTCAAGACTTCTCCATAAGGCCCCTCGATGTGGAATTGCCCGTGTAGCGTAGCTGACAAAACGGTTTTGAGATCCATTAAATGATACTCTCTGTTTACTTTGGTAAACTATCGCCTTGGTGGAGCGCTTCTTGATTAACAATACCTTAATAATGTAAAAGGGACAGCAGGTATAGATGTTGCTGCGGTTAGGTGTGAATTTTTCGTCGAAAAGCAGCAAGTGCTCGACTTGGAGGCGGGCAAATCAAAAAGTAGTGGGTACATTAAAGGAGAGATTATTATGAGCGAGTCAGGTTATTCAGGTTACTCGGGCTATTCCGGATACTCAGGTTATTCAGGTTATTCAGGTTATTCGGGTGTCGGGGGGCTTGCGGCCCATGCCGGTGGCGGATCAACCACGCAATTGAATGCGGCGCTGGTGTCTACGCGTGATGGTATTGGTGGTTTTTGGGATGTGGCGAACGCACGGTTTGATGTGACGCTGGGTACGGCGGAGCAAAAGAACATTTTCTACCTGAGGTTACCTTTGCGGGCAAAGATGCTCGATCATGCCATGCACAGCAGCGCGCAAGTGAGCCTGCCTGCGGGGCAATCCAAAGGTGCCGTCGTCAGCTTTCTGCCGCCGGTAGCGAACGGGGTGATTACGCCGGTGCCGTTGGTGGAAATTCGTGAACGGGTGATGACGCAATCGCTCGCGCAGGGGCAAATTGATCTGGTGCGGACCTATGCGGATCTGCGGATCGACCGGGTGGCGGAAATCAACATTCAGCAAAACGATATCCTGTCGTTTTTCGGGGCTTTGGCGCTGCTGGATGATCAACGGCGTTTGCGGTCGCTTGAATTTCTCAAGGCGCTGGTACGGTTTTGTATTTTTGCGGAAATGCAGGTGAAACACCAATGCCGTTTTGCCCGTCCGGTGGATGTTGATATCAAGGTGCAGCCGATGATCCAGACACCGGATCACAGCAGTTTTCCATCCGGCCACGCCACGGAATCCTTTGCGGTGGCGACGGTGATGCACCGGATGCGGACCGGTCTTGGACCGCGGGCCGGTCTGGCCAATGGCGCGCAGGAATTCCGGCTGGCGCACCGGATTGCCACAAATCGTACGGTGGCCGGCGTGCATTTCCCGATGGATAGCGCGGCGGGGTCGATGCTGGGCTGTATGCTGGGTGAACATATTGTGGCGCTCAGTACCGGTGCCGCGCATGGGGCTGCGCCGGTATTCGATGCCTTTGGCGATGGCGAGGATTTCACGCTGAACTGGCTGGAAACCGCGCTGGGCGCGCAAGGTGCCGATGTGGATACCGCCAATGTGGATGCGGCGGCGGCGCAGGTGGCATCCGACAGTATTATCGGAAATTTCTGGAATCAGGTCAAAGCAGAGTGGCCGGTGTAGCCGATTTGTCCGGTTGAAAGTCAAAAGGCGGGTTTTCCCGCCCTTTGCTGTTTGTTACAGGCGTCTGGCCACGCGCCCCGGGGCGGTTTCCAGCGGCAGAGTAAACCCGCCCAACCGGAAATCCGGTGCCGGGCTAACGGGTTGGGTTGCGGCCAGATCGGCCATGCCGCGGGCCTTGTCATGGTGGCTGGTCTGAACGCCTGCCACGGTGGTTCGGTGATGCCCCGCAGCAAAGGAATCAACCAGTTTACGGGTGACTTGCGGGGCGCTGATGCTGGTGCCGGCCACCGTCCGCATCGCGCCGGAAAAAGTGCCGCTCGCCAAAATGCCGCCATGGGCGCGGGTTTCGTCGCTGATGGCCGACAGATCCGGTGCCGCCCGCCCCGATGTTGGCCCGCCAGAGGCATAGAGCGCGGCCTGCGCCAGCGTATCCCGATCCAGCGCGCCGCCCACCACATAGGTGTCATCGCCTGCATTGTTCACAAAGGAAGACAGGGTTCCCAGACGTGAAACCGGACTGCCGGTTTGGGGCAAGTCCCGCACGCCGGTTTCGGGGTCTTCTTCGTTTGCTGTCGGGTGGTCCAGATAGGATTGCCGGGCAAACACCGGAAAATTCAGGGGGGTGTCATCGCGCTGTACGTCAAATTCGGCGGTAAATCGTGTGGTCCCCGTATTGGTCAGCATCAGCCGATAGCCCCCCGCCGGTACCGCCTGTGTCGGGGTTTCGTGGTTCTGGCTCGGGGCCATGGCCAACACAACCCGTGTGCGGCCGGTTTCGGAAAAATGCTGCACATAGGCGCGGCCTGTGGTCTCTGGGCCGGTCAGAAAATCGGCACCATAGGACAGGGGAACAGCCGCCGTGGCGGTGCTGACCAGTGGCAAATCCACGGCAGGTTGATGTGGCGGGGCGATCGTTAATGTGGCCTGATCGAACGGTGTGAGCCATACCTCCAGAAAGCTGATCGACTGGTCCTCGGGCAGAATTTGCCAATCCAGATATCGGGACTGGCCGGTTTGCAGGGTCATTTTGCCATGGCATCGCGCGCGGAACGAATTGCCGGCGGGCATGACCACGGCGGTTGCGACGCCTTCTTCGTTGCGATAGCGGATCAAGCGCGCGATTTCGGATTCCAGAAACCCGCTGCCGTCCTTGGCCCCCGCATAGGAGCCATAGCTCAGGTTGATCACCAGCTCTGCACGGCACGGGCTGCCGTTGCTATCGGTCCAGTTGTCGGCCCAGTGTAACAGCCGGATGACCCCTGCCAGAATGTGAAAATCCAACCGTCCGCCCCAGGTTTCGGCGGTGGCCCTTTCGGGTAATTGCACGGCAAGGATCGGGCGATCTGCGGGCGCATCGGTTGCGGGCCAACCGGCGGCAAGGTCCAGCACGTGGGTGCCATGCGTCAGATTGAACCCGTGCGGACGCCGATAGCCATTGCCGGTCAGGTTCACAAATCCCTGCGCGCGGTTTTCCTGATGCAGGGCGGTATAAAACGCGCCTTCGTCCAGATCCCCCTGTTTGCTGTTTTCCGCAATTTTGGCGTTGAGCGCGGCTTGGTCCCATTCGCTGCCCAGCGTCAGCAGCCCGGCCGAATTGCCGAATTTTTCGGATTGCATCCAGTATCGCTGTACCCGGGTTGTGCGCGGTTGATTGGCGGCATTACCGGAAAAACAGAACCGTTGATTGGCCACCCCGATAACGCCGTCCACAATACCGGTGACAACTTCTTCGGCCAAGGCAGGGGTGGACGAAACCCCGAAACGCGCCTTTCGCAGTAACGCCGTCAGCTTGTTCGGGGCCACGCCCAAAACGGCTTTGGTTGCGCGCGACCCTTGGGGCAGGCGGGCAAAGGCGCTGTGGAAATCGGCCAGCAAGGGATCGTTGGCCAGACCGGTTTCACCGGCAAAGGCCGGTCCTACATGCCGGATTTCGCAGTGGGGCAGGTCGTCATAGGCCACCGTTTCCTGCCGCATCAGGAAAAACCGGTGAAACCGTGGGCGGGTGCTGCCGGTCAGATCGGCATAAATCAGGTTCAACAAGCTGCGCATGGCATCCTGACTGATTCTGGTTTGCGGATGCTGTCCGGCAATCAACAGGATCAATTGCACCGCGCTTACGGCATAGGGCAGGGGGTGATTGGGGTGGGGAAGGATTTCCATGTACACCGGTTTCCACAAAGGACCAGCCCCCAGCGCGCCAGCCCTGCGGGTGGTTTCTTCCCAGTTTTCATACGGATCGATGCGGGAAATATCTGTCCCGTTCAAGGTGGTTTCCAGATTGATTGGCATCTTATGACTCCTTTGAAAATATCTGGTTTGATCTTGGCAAATTACGTTGCGTGAAACCAGAGCACCGGTGATTTTCACGGCTTTTTAACGGACTTTTACGGTGACAGCCCCAAAAACCGAATAAAAACAGTAGGGCTGAGATTTTTTTACGTTTTGTTAATGATTTTTTCCCGAAGCATTCACGATCAACCGTCAAACTAACCTTACGGAACCCGAATGCCGTGCAGGTGATAACCTCCAACGGAAAATAATCGGGACGAGGGAGAGAACGATGACTGCGACGACCGATGATCTGTTGGATGACCAAATCATAGCTGCCTGTGATCGCTTGATGGCGCGTTATCATCATTGCGTTAATTTGACAGGTGTTGATGTGGGCTTTGCCTGGAAAAAAGGTCTCCAAACCCGCCAAATTGCCCTGCGCCTGCATGTTCACACTAAAATCCCGCCACAGTTCCTGTCCCCCAAAGCACGGTTCCCTGGCCAGTTTGAAGGGTTTCCGGTTGATGTGATGGAATCCTGTTGTGCAGGATCAAGCACATTCTTGCGCCCCGACGGGCAGAGCTGGCTTGACTGGTTTGAAAAAACGGCAGGGCGGGATGCTGTATCGAACCAACCAATTCATGAATACCTGACGCCGGAACAATTCAAGCAGATGTTTTCCGGCCTGAATGTTCCCGCGCACAACAGATTGCAGACACGGCCCGCGACCTCCCCGGGCGCGCGGTTGATGTCAATGCAATGGCCGAATTCGCCTGACAAAGCGCTGCCATGCCACCCCAACCCGTTTCCCGGCATGGCACCTTATCAGGGTCGAATTCGGCCAAATATTTCTCCGACACCCCCGCCGCCAATCCGAAACTGGACAGCGGAACGGTTGTTGGCCAAGCTGGGGCAGGTGCGAAGTGACGCATACATTGCGTCGGAACATCGCCAAGCCGCAACTGCCGTTGCGCTCCGGCAAAAAGTGTCTTTGATGGAATTTATCTGGCCAAACCTGAAAATGGCCCTGTTCGCGGAATCGCCCCGATTTAGGGAGCTCTTGCCGGAAACCGGCCTCGACAGTCCCGGGTTTCCGGATGATGCGGGGGAATGGATCGCAAGTGCGGTGAATTTCTGGCCGGCTTTTGAAAATATTTACCTGCAGGTTACACCGGCGGCGCTTGCACAGGCGACAGATTTTCTGGATGTTCTGACCAGCCTGCACAGAAACCTGCGCAAGCTGGGTTATGAAGTGGTGTAACGGGCATGTTGTGACCGGGCTTGGCCACATAAACTGTCGCGCCAAATGTTTCGCACAAGCCACAGTGCACGGCCTGCGTGATCCAGCGTGAGAGACAGACGCCGTCAAACCGGTTATGTTTCAGGCAAACAAACAAAAGCCCCGCGCCATGATACAGATTAACGACGACATCACCTTGCAGGATTGGGAATATTCCGAGAGCTTTCAGCGGTCGTCCGGTCCGGGCGGGCAGAATGTGAACAAGGTTTCAACCGCGGTTGAGCTGCGCTTCGAGGCCGCGCGCTCTCCGAATTTGCCCCCGGCGGTAAAGGCACGGTTGAAACGGCTGGCCGGCCGGCGCTGGACCAAAGACGGGGCGTTGATTATCACGGCGGAAAAACACCGCTCACAGGGGATGAACCGCGAATTGGCAGAGGAAAAGCTGGTCGCGCTGATCAAACAAGCGTTGTTTGTGCCAAAACGCCGGATCAAAACCCGTCCGACATTGGGGTCCAAACGCCGGCGCATGGATGCCAAGACCCAACGCGGTCAGGTGAAGGCGTTACGTGGCAAAGTGCGGGACGACTGACCCTAGACCACCACGTCGAATTCTTCCTGTTCACCCACATTGAACACCCGCTTATAGCGTTCAATTTCTGCCGCCGGTCCCATGGCCTTGCGCGGGTTATCCGACAATTTCACCGTGGGGCTGCCATTTGCCTTTACCGCTTTGCACACCAGCGAAAACGGGGCCAGCGCGTCATTCGGCATCAGGCCGCGAAAATCATTGGTCAGCATGGTGCCCCAGCCAAAGGCCATCCGCACCCGCCCGTTGAACTGCGCCGCCAGTTCCGTGATCTTGTGATCGTCCAGCCCGTCCGAAAAAATCACCAGCTTCTTGCGGGGGTCTTCGCCGCGATCCTGCCACCAGCGAATGGCGATTTCTGCCGCCGTGGCCGGATCGCCGCTGTCAATCCGAATCCCGGTCCAGCTGCTCAGCCAATCCGGCGCACGGTCCAGAAACCCTTGCGTGCCATAGGTATCGGGCAAAATGATGCGCAAATTGCCGTCGTGTTCTTCCTGCCAATCGGCCAGAACCTGATAGGGGGCTTGCGCCAATTCCGCATCGTCCTTGGCCAGTGCCGCATAAACCATCGGCAGTTCATGCGCGTTGGTGCCGATGGCCTCGACCTCGCGGCGCATGGCGATCAAACAATTGGAGGTGCCGGTGAACCGGTCGCCCAATCCCTCGTGCATCGCCTGAACACACCAGTCCTGCCACATGAAACTGTGCCGCCGGCGGGTGCCGAAATCCGCCACATGCAGGTCGGGCACCTGACGCAGGCGTTCGACCTTTTCCCACAGTTTGGTCATTGCGCGGGCATAGAGGATTTCCAGCTCGAATTTCCCCATGCCGCTCATCACCACACGACCGCGCAATTCCATCAGGATCGACAAGGCAGGGATTTCCCAAAGCATCACTTCCGGCCAACTGCCCTCGAATGTCAGTTCGTATTGCCCGTCCACCTTTTCCAGATGATAGGGCGGCAGGCGCAGGTTTTCGAACCACTCCATGAAATCGGACCGGAACATCTGGCGTTTGCCATAAAACATATTACCCCGCAGCCATGTGCTCTCGCCGCGCGACAGGGACAGGGTGCGCACATGGTCCAGCTGTTCACGCAACATGCCTTCGTCGACAATATCTGCCAAACGAACGGATTTGCTGCGGTTGATCAGGCTGAATGTTACCTGCGCATCGGGTTTGTTGCGAAACACCGACTGGCACATCAGCAGCTTGTAAAAATCGGTATCGATCAGCGACCGTACAATCGGGTCGATCTTCCATTTGTGGTTATAAACCCGCGTTGCAATATCAACCATCTGCCATCACCACACCCTGTTTCGCCATATCCGCACGGGCCGCTGCCAGCGATCCGTCCAGATCAATCGCGCGGCATGCATCCATGCGCACCGTCACGTTATAGCCCAGCTTGGCCGCATCGACCGCTGAAAACCGCACGCAAAAATCCGTAGCCAGCCCGACCATGGTCAGATCACGCACTCCGCGTTCCTGTAAATAGCCATGCAGCCCCGTGGGCGTCACATGATCGTTCTCGAAAAAGGCGGAATAACTGTCGATCGCGGCGCGAAACCCCTTGCGGATTACCAGATCGGCGGCATCTGTTTGCAACCCGCCATGAAACGCGGCCCCTTCGCTGCCCTGCACACAATGGGCGGGCCATAATACTTGTGGCCCATAGGGCATATCAACCACCGAATAAGGCGCGGCATCCGCATGGTTATCGGCAAAAGAGCTGTG
>CAMZLM010000112.1 GCA_947311485.1 uncultured Paracoccaceae bacterium | reverse complement strand
ACCTCGGAACCAGCTTGGGTAAAGCGGAAGATGTTGTCCACAAAGAACAGAACGTCTGCACCGGTTTCGTCGCGGAACTGCTCGGCCAATGTCAGGCCAGACAGGGCAACACGCATACGCGCACCGGGAGGTTCATTCATTTGGCCGTAAACCAGCGCAATTTTGGATTCTTCGAGGTTATCAGGAACGATAACGCCGCCTTCGATCATTTCGTGGTAAAGGTCGTTGCCTTCACGGGTCCGTTCACCAACACCCGCAAACACGGACACACCGGAGTGCACCTTGGCGATGTTGTTGATCAGTTCCATGATCAAAACTGTTTTACCAACACCCGCACCACCGAACAGGCCGATTTTACCGCCTTTGGTGTAGGGGGCCAGCAGATCAACCACTTTGATCCCTGTCACAAGAATTTCGGATTCAGTTGCCTGCTCCGAAAATTCAGGGGCCGGTTGGTGGATAGACCGACGTTCTTTGGTTTCAACCGGGCCTTTTTCGTCCACGGGTTCGCCAACAACGTTCAGGATACGACCCAAAGTTGCCTTGCCAACCGGCACCGAAATAGGCTCGCCCATGTCGGTTACGGATGCGCCGCGTACCAGGCCTTCGGTTGCGTCCATTGCAACAGTACGCACGGTGTTTTCACCAAGGTGCTGTGCAACTTCCAGAACCAGACGGTTTCCGTTGTTGTCTGTTTCCAGAGCGTTGAGGATGGCTGGCAGATCGCCATCGACAAACTGAACGTCGACAACAGCGCCAATCACCTGTGTAATTTTACCTACAGCATTCGCCATATTATGTTTCTCCAGTTCTTAGAGCGCTTCAGCGCCCGAGATAATCTCGATCAATTCGTTGGTAATCGCGGCTTGCCGTGAGCGGTTATACTCGATGGTCAGCTTGTCGATCATTTCGCCAGCGTTGCGGGTAGCGTTGTCCATAGCGGACATGCGCGACCCTTGCTCCGATGCGCCGTTTTCCAACAGAGCCGTGAACACTTGCGTGGTCAGGGCGCGGGGCAGCAATTCAACCAGAATTTCGGCCTCGCCCGGCTCGTATTCGTAAAATGGCGCGTCTTCGTCGGTCTCGACCTGATCAAAATGGGCCGGGATCAACTGCTGTGCGGTTGGCACCTGCGTAATTACGGATTGGAACTTGTTGTAGAAAATAGTCGCCACATCAAATTCACCAGCGTTAAAGCTGTGCATGACATAGTTGGCCACTTCCTGCGCGTTACCATAACCGATGCGTTTGACTTCGGTGAAGTCGAAATGCTTGATCATGATGTCGGAATATTCACGCTTGAGCTGTTCACGGCCTTTTTTGCCGACAGTCACCATTTTCACGGTTTTACCAGCAGCCAGCAGCTCTTCTGCTTTGGCGCGCGCAAGCCGCACAATGTTCGAGTTGAAACCGCCGCACAATCCCCGTTCAGAGGTCGCGACAATCAACAGGTGAACTGCGTCATTGCCATTGCCAGCCAGCAAATGCGGAGCCCCTTCGGCCCCCGCTGTTGCTGACGCAAGATTGCCCATCACTGCGTTCATGCGCTCCGCAAAGGGACGCGCCTGTTCCGCAGCTTCCTGGGCACGGCGGAGTTTAGCCGCCGCAACCATTTGCATGGCCTTTGTGATCTTACGCGTGCTTGTGACACTGTCGATCCGCATTTTTAGGTCTTTAAGGTTTGCCATTTAGCAAATCTCCTTATCCCCGTTAGGCCAATGATTAAGCGAAGTTTTTCGCAAACGCGTCGATGGCGGATTTCACACGATCCTCGGCTTCACCCTTGATTTTGGGATCTTCCGTGGTGATGTAATCCAGCAAGTCGGTTGCATTGGTCCGCAGATACGCCAGCAGGTCGGTTTCAAAACGGGTCACATCGCCCACCTCGATACCATCCAGATAGCCATGGGTACCGGCGTACAAAACAACAACCTGTTCCGCGTTGGTCAGAGGCGAATACTGTGGCTGCTTGAGCAGCTCGGTCAGACGCGCACCCCGGTTCAACAAGGCTTGGGTCGAGGCATCCAGATCGGAACCGAACTGCGCAAAGGCAGCCATTTCACGATACTGGGCCAATTCCAGCTTGATCGAACCCGCAACGGATTTCATCGCATTGGTTTGCGCCGAAGACCCCACACGGGACACGGACAGACCGGTGTTCAGCGCCGGACGGATACCCTGATAGAACAGTTCGGTTTCCAAAAAGATCTGGCCGTCGGTGATCGAAATCACGTTGGTCGGAATAAATGCGGAAACGTCGCCACCCTGGGTTTCAATCACGGGCAATGCGGTCAAGGAACCGGAACCGTAATCTTCGTTCAGCTTGGCCGAACGCTCCAGCAGGCGGGAGTGCAGATAGAAAACGTCGCCAGGATAGGCTTCACGTCCTGGTGGGCGACGCAGAAGCAGGGACATTTGACGATAGGCAACCGCTTGTTTGGTCAAATCATCATAGATCATCAGGCCGTGCATGCCGTTGTCACGGAAATATTCGCCCATGGATGTGGCGGAATATGGCGCAAGGAACTGCATCGGGGCCGGATCGGATGCGGTCGCAGCCACAACGATCGAATAGGCCATCGCGCCTGTTTCTTCCAGCTTTTTCACCAGCTGAGCCACAGTCGACCGCTTCTGGCCAATCGCAACATAGATACAGAACACTTTTTTCTTGTCGTCGTCACCAGCCGCATCATTCTGCGTTTTCTGGTTCAGGATCGTGTCCAGCGCAATCGCGGATTTACCTGTCTGACGGTCACCAATGATCAGCTCGCGCTGGCCACGGCCAACAGGGATCAGCGCGTCAACGGTTTTCAGGCCGGTTGCCATCGGTTCGTGAACCGATTTACGCGGGATGATGCCCGGTGCTTTTACGTCGGCAACGGAACGGGTATCCGATTTGATCGGGCCCTTGCCGTCAATCGGGTTACCCAGACCATCAACAACACGCCCCAGCAGGCCCATGCCGGTTGGAACGTCCACGATGGAATTGGTCCGTTTGACGGTGTCACCTTCTTTGATGTCCCGGTCGGACCCAAAAATAACCACACCGACGTTATCAGTTTCAAGGTTCAACGCCATTCCGCGGATACCACCGGGGAATTCGACCATTTCACCGGCCTGTACGTTGTCCAGACCGTGCACACGCGCGATACCGTCACCTACGGACAGTACGCGGCCTACCTCGGCAACTTCGGCCTCTTGACCGAAATTCTTGATCTGGTCCTTGAGGATCGCAGAAATTTCTGCAGCTTGGATAGCCATTATCCGACCTCTTTCATTGCGTTTTGAAGATTGGAGAGTTTCGACTTGATCGAGCTATCGATCATGCGGGAACCCACTTTAACGATCAGACCACCGATAAGCGATTTATCGACGGCGACGCTGATTTTCACATCCTTGCCAACAGACGCTTTCAGCGTTTTGGCAAGTTTGTCCTGTTGAGCCTTGGTCAAGGCCTTGGCGGCGGTGACCTCTGCGGTGACCTCGCCTTTTTCTTCGGCGATCATGGCTTTGACTGTGGCTACCAACTGGGGCAGCACATTCAGACGCCGATTGCCAGCCATCAAACCAAGCGTGTTGGCGACGATGTCGCTCAACTTCATCTTTTTGGCGATGGCCCCAATCGCATCCGCCAATTGCTCGCGGCTGTAAACGGGATTGGAGATCAGGTCACCAAAGTCGGTGCTGTCTTCCAGAGCAGCTGCCAGCGCGTCCAGATCTTTCTCGACTGCGGGCAGTTTTTTGGCATCTTTTGCCAGTTCAAAAACAGCCGTCGCATAACGCGCGGCCACCCCTGAAGATATCGAACCTGTGTCTGACACGAAAACCCTTCCGATATTGTTGTCACGCTTCCGGTCCCCTGACCGAATAACGGATTACACAATTGTAGGCACAACAAAGTGAACCCTGCGAAATCGTCGCGGTGATAACAAAGGTCTGTTCAATGCGCAACAACTTCTAGGGGCTTTGATAGACCCTATTTAGCGGAATCATTGGCTATTCCGGCAATTGCGACAATCCGCGCAGGGTTTCCGTCAAGGAAAAGGGCTTTTTATCAAGGAACTGCGCCGGAATGCCGATGCAATCCCCCCGTTATAACGAATCCTTACGCCGCCAAAGTTTTTTGACAACCGGGGTCCGGTTTGTCCCGCGCACCGGTTTTCCCGCCGGTTTGGCGATTCCCTCGAGCACCCCCAGCGGTTTGCGCACCACTGCCCCGAGCCCCCCCGGCGTGCGTGCGTGCACCTGTTTGGTGACCTCGACCATCACCACCCCCGCCGCAATCCCGAAAGGCATTGCATGGCCGATTTGTTCCAGCACATTTGCCGTGCGCAAAAAGAACGGTCGATGGCTGGGCGGGGTATATAGTACAGACGCGCTTTGCAGCGGCATAAACCGGTGGCGTTTCAATTGGGTTTCCAGTTGCAGCAATGTATAGGGATGCCCCACCCCGAACGGGGTCACATCGCGGCGCGCCCAAAGACCGGCGCGATTCGGCACCACAAACAGGGCCTTGCCCCCCGGCCCCAACACCCGCCAGATTTCCGCCAGCAGTGCCGTGGGCTGTTCGCAGGTATCCAGCCCGTGCAGCACAATCAGCCGGTCAATCGATCCGGTCGCAATCGGCCAGAGCGTTTCTTCCACCAGCACCGAATGGTTGCCCTGACCATCCGGCCACGGCATCACGCCTTGCGGTCCCGGCATCAGGTTCAACACCCGGCGCGCATGCGGCAGGAACGGGCGCAACATCGGGCCGGCAAAACCGAAACCGGCCACGGTCTGGCCTTTGGTGTCGGGCCACATTTCAACAATACGCTCGCGCAAGGCACGCTGCGCAATCCGGCCCAGCCGGGTGCGGTAATAAAAAGCATGCAGTTCGACAACATCCAGATGCATTGCATCCCTCATCAATATTCGCCACAGTGGGGGCAGATTAGAAAATATAGACAGGAAAAGCCATGGCCCTTGAAATCATTACCATCCCGTGTCTGTCAGATAACTATGTATACCTGTTGCGCGATCAGGAAACCGGCACCACCGCCGTTGTCGATTGCCCAGACGCCGCGCCGGTTCTGGCAGAACTTAAAAAACGGGATTGGTCACTGGATACGGTTTTTCTGACCCATCACCATTACGACCATATCGACGGGGTTAACGATCTGGTCAAGGCCACCGGAGCCAAGGTCATCGGGGCCAAGGCCGACGCCCACCGCCTGCCACCGCTGGACACCGAAGTCAGCGAGGGCGACCGCCTGAAACTGGGCCATTTGAATATCGAGGTGCTGGATGTCTCCGGCCATACGATCGGTCACGTGGCCTATGTTTTCCACAAGGCGCTGGCCGTGTTTACCGGCGACAGCCTGATGGCCTGGGGCTGTGGGCGTGTATTCGAGGGCACCATGGATATGATGTGGCACAGCCTGCAAAAATTCCACACCCTGCCCCGCGCGATGAACGTTTATTCCGGCCATGAATACACCCTCTCCAACGGAAAGTTCGCCCTGACCATCGAACCGGACAATCCCAGCCTGCATCAACGTATGGCCGATGTCGCCGCCACCCGTGCCAAGGGGGAATTCACCGTACCATCGGGACTGGGGCTTGAACTGGCCACCAACCCGTTTATGCGCGCCGGCCACCCCAAGGTTAAAACCGCGCTTGACATGCAGGACGCCACCGACGCCGAAGTTTTCGCCGAAATCCGCACCCGCAAGGATAATTTCTAGGAACCAGAGCATGGCCGACAAGTTCAGCCGGATGACCGACAAACATCAGGATTTCATCCGCCGCCAACATATCTTTTTCACCGGCAGCGCCGCGCCCACGGGGCGGGTGAATATTTCCCCCCGCCCCATGGATGTGTTTCGGATCATCGGACCGAACACCGTCAGCTATCTGGATTATATCGGGTCGGGCAATGAAACATCGGCCCATCTGCGCCAAACCCCGCGCCTGACGATGATGTTCTGTGCCTTTGATGGCCCGCCCCGCATCATGCGCCTGTATGGCACCGGACATGACCACCCGCTCGGCAGTGACGGATACAACACCCTGCTGGCGGACCACTACAACAATCAGGCCCCCCGCAACGCGCGCAAAATCATGTTGCTGGATATTGATCTGGTGCAAACCTCTTGCGGATATGGCGTGCCTTTGTTTGACTACATCGGCGAACGCCAATCGCTGGACCGCTGGACCGAGGCCCGATCCGACGCGGATCTGATCGCCTATCAAAACCTAAAATCCACCCACAGCCTTGATGGATTCGACACGGGCTATTACCCACAAGACATATCCGAGGAACAATAAAATGGCACTCAACGACTGGTTCAAACCCGAAGACCAATGCCCCGTAAAACATAAATCCGGCCCTGTTCAAATCGGCTGGCTGCTGAGCGAGCCTCGCAGCGGAGTGGTTTATTCGCCCCCCGAACGGATCCGCTCTGCCGATGTGAACCGCACCCACGCCAAATCGGCCTCGCGCTGTCCGGCAATTATCAACATGGAGAGCCGCTATTTCATGATCCGGGTGCCGTTTGATATGCACCTGCGGTTTGTGCGCGACAAGACCGGAAAACCGGGGTTGCGCAACATGCTGGGCGAATCCTCCCCCATTCGTGCCAACATTCTGAGCCAGAAGCTGAACATCACCACGGAATCCGAATGGCGCTATCCCGACCGCCCGACAATCCAGATCGCTTTGCCGTATCTGTTTGTCACTGATGAACCGGTGTTCATGTCACAGGTCGGAGCCTTTATGCATTACGCCAAAAACCCGATCCCCGGGACAATTTTCGGCGGTCGCTTCGCCATCCACAACTGGCCCCGCCCGTTAATGTGGGCGTTTGAATGGCATGACACCACCAAAGACCTGATCCTGAAACGCGGGGACCCGTGGTTTTACGTGACCTTTGAAACCCTGCCCCAGGAACGCCCCGTGACAGTTTTTGAATCCGAGCTGACACCGGAGTTACAAAAGTACCTCGACCATATTGCCGCTGCGGTGAATTACGTGGGGCAAACCTTTTCCCTGTTCAAAGACGCCGAACGGATGCGGCCGGAAAAACTGGTTTGTCCGATGAAACGCTAGATTAGACATAGAAGCACCCCCACTCCCCGCCCCTTGCGGCAACAAACCACATAAAAATTGCATTTAGCCCTTGAAGGTTTCTGAAAATCACCGAACTTTAAAGGAGATGAGGTAACTCTTGCTCAACCGGCACTTCCGGCGGGGCAAAAACGAAAGGACGCTAGCATATGCCGTCATTCTCGAGCAGTCTAGAAACCGCAATTCACGGTGCGTTAAGCATGGCCAACACGCGCAAGCACGAATTGGCCACACTGGAACACCTGTTGCTGGCACTGATCGATGAACCGGATGCCGCACAGGTGATGCGCGCCTGCGAAGTCGACCTCGAAGGCCTGCGTGCCACGTTGTTGCTGTTTCTGGATAGAGAACTCGACAGTCTGGTATCCGATAATGATGGCTCCGAAGCCGCACCTACCGCCGCCTTTCAACGGGTGATCCAGCGCGCCGCGATCCATGTCGAAAGCTCGGGCCGGTCCGAGGTTACGGGGGCCAACGTACTTGTTGCCATTTTCGCCGAACGCGAAAGCCACGCCGCCTATTTTCTGCAAGAACAGGATATGACCCGCTATGACGCGGTGAATTTCATTTCCCACGGCGTTGCCAAAGATCCGGCATTTGTCCAGAGCCGCCCTGTGACCGGCGCGGAACACCCCGAAGAATTCACCGCCGATGTGGATGAACCCGAACACGAAGAAACCGCACTGGAAAAATACTGTGTGGACCTGAACGCCAAGGCCACCGAAGGCGATATCGACCCGCTGATCGGGCGCGACCACGAGGTAGAGCGTTGCATTCAGGTTTTATGCCGCCGGCGTAAAAACAACCCTATTCTGGTGGGGGATCCCGGCGTCGGCAAAACCGCCATTGCCGAAGGGCTCGCCAACCGCATTGTTTCCGGTGAAACACCGGAAATTCTGGCCAAATCGGTGATCTACTCGCTGGACATGGGATCCCTGCTCGCCGGCACCCGCTATCGCGGCGATTTCGAGGAACGGCTCAAGGCGGTAGTCACCGAACTGGAAGGGATCGAGGACAGCATCCTGTTCATCGACGAAATCCACACCGTGATCGGGGCCGGTGCCACATCCGGCGGCGCGATGGATGCCTCCAACCTGCTGAAACCCGCGCTTCAGGGCGGCAAGCTGCGCTGCATGGGGTCCACCACCTACAAAGAATACCGCCAGCATTTCGAAAAGGACCGCGCCCTGTCGCGCCGGTTCCAGAAAATCGATATCAACGAACCGTCTGTCGAGGATACCGTTAAAATCCTGCAAGGCCTGAAACCGCATTTCGAGGAACACCACGGCATCGAATACACCGCCGACGGTATCCGCACCGCCGTCGAACTGGCCGCCCGCTATATCCACGACCGCAAATTGCCAGACAAGGCCATTGACGTGATTGACGAGGCCGGTGCCCACCAACATATCGTGCCAAAAGACAAGCGCACCAAGATCATTGATGTCCCCCAAATCGAGGATGTCGTCGCCAAACTGGCCCGCATTCCCGCGAAAACCGTCTCCAAGGACGATGCCACCGTGCTGCGTGATCTGGAAGCCTCGCTCAAACGCACAGTGTTTGGTCAGGACAAGGCCATCGACGCGCTGGCCGCCGCCATCAAAATGGCTCGCGCTGGCCTGCGCGAACCGGAAAAACCCATTGGCAACTATCTGTTCGCCGGACCTACAGGCGTGGGTAAAACCGAGGTCGCCAAACAGCTGGCCGACAGCCTCGGGGTGGAACTGCTGCGTTTCGACATGTCCGAATACATGGAAAAACACGCGATCAGCCGCCTGATCGGTGCGCCTCCGGGCTATGTCGGATTCGATCAGGGCGGATTGCTCACCGATGGTGTGGATCAAAACCCCCATTGCGTGTTGCTGCTGGACGAGGTCGAAAAAGCCCACCCCGATGTGTTCAACATCCTGTTGCAGGTGATGGACCACGGCAAGTTGACCGACCACAATGGCCGCACCACCGATTTCCGCAATGTGGTGCTGATCATGACCTCCAACGCCGGTGCTGCCGATATGGCCCGTGCACCGATCGGTTTTGGCCGCGACAAGCGCGAAGGCGAAGACACCGCCGCGATCGAAAAACTGTTTACACCGGAATTCCGCAACCGTCTGGATGCCGTGATCAGTTTTGACGCCCTGTCCAAAGACGTGATCATGAAGGTCGTCGAAAAATTCGTCCTCCAGCTCGAAGCACAACTGATGGACCGCAATGTAACCTTTGAATTGTCCCCCGCTGCAGCTGCATGGCTCGGCGACAAGGGCTACGACAGCACCATGGGCGCGCGTCCACTGGCACGGGTGATTCAGGAGCACATCAAAAAACCGCTGGCCGATGAATTGCTGTTCGGTGCCCTGACCAAAGGCGGCGTTGTTCAGGTTACGGTTCACGACGGCGAGCTGCATCTGGAGGTCGAAGCCACGGAAAAGCGCCGCATATCAAGCCCCAAACCGCCGTTGCTACCGGCAAAGTAACAAATACTTATTGTTTTGCCCCTCAAGGTAAACTTATCTACTTGTAAATGCCACGGTCATTACGCAAACCTACATGTGTTTACCAGTAGATAGGAATGCGTCTGTGATTACGGAAACGATAGTGAATTCATTGGTAGGATGGATTTCTCACGGCACCGCTTCGGTAACCGGTAGCGCCAAACGTCGCTTGCTGATGACAAATGCGCTTGTCATTGCCATTAGCCTGCTTTGCCTGCCCTATATCCTCTTGTTTGCGCTATATGACTTTCAAGGATTAATCATACCTATTACCCTGCTGGCGGCTGCGGCTGTGTTGTTTCAGATTACCCCCTTTCTGCATGTTTGGAATCCATATGCGGGCAGCATATACAACTTGATACTTTGGCTGTTTTTTTCCGTATCTATTTCTTACCTGTTAGGCGCAAACTCCGGTGTGCATTTTTTCCTTCTAGCCGCATCCACTACCGCCATCGCCATTTTTGGCTTACGACAAAATCCGCTATCACTATTTTCTATCGGAGCGAGCCTGAGTGCCTTTATCTACATAGACCGAAACTTCACCGAACCGGCCTCATTTCTGGATCTGTCACCCGGCTTGATTGATATCGTCTACTTCACAGCTATTCCCACAGCCGTTTTAGTAATCTTCTGCATGGTCTATTACGCGTTCTCCCAAATGCACCGTGCTGAACGGCTGTTACAACAAGAATACCAATATTCCGAACGTCTGCTTGCCAACATGCTCCCCGGTACCATCGCTGCGCAATTGAAACGTAATCCGGGACAAACCATCGCCGATGCGCATGAAAACGTTACCATCCTGTTTGCCGATATCGTCGGCTTCACCCCCCGTGCCGATACGCAAACGGCGGCTGAACTGGTAAAATTCCTCAACCACTTGTTCACCCGATTTGATTCCCTTGCCACAAAACACGGGCTGGAAAAAATCAAAACACTGGGCGATGCTTTTATGGTTGCCGGTGGCATGCCCGAATTTCAGGAAGACCACGCCGAACGTGTCGCGCGCATGGCACTGGACATGGTGGCAGAAACCGAAAAATTCTCCCGTGAAATGGGCGAAAAAATCGAACTGCGTATCGGCATCCACTCTGGCCCGGCCGTTGCTGGCGTGATCGGCACCCGCAAACCGTTTTATGATGTCTGGGGCGATACCGTCAACATCGCGGCGCGGCTGGAATCCTTTGGCACCAACGGAAAAATTCAGGTCACCGCCGAAACCAAAGACAAGCTCAAGAACAGTTTTGAATTTGCCCGTCGGGGAACCGTGAAAATCAAAGGCAAAGGCGATATGGAACTCTGGTACCTCGAAGGGGATAAATAGCCGGCATTTCCATTTTCCCCAAATATCTCGGGGGAAAGCCTGCAAGGCTTGGGGGCAGCGCCCCCGCACACCGCCCGTTACTTCTCAGTAAACTTCAACTCGATCCGCCGGTTCTGCGCCAAGGCCTCAGGGCTATTCCCCTGCACCAACGGCTGAAACTCGCCAAATCCGTTCGCCGCGAGCCGGTTTGCCGGAATACCCAGATCATTGATCAAATACCGCACCACCGCCAAGGCCCGTGCCTGTGACAATTCCCAGTTATCCTTATATTTCCCCAAACCGGACAGGGGCCGGTTGTCCGTATGCCCATCCACCCGCAAAATCCAGTCGATACCATCGGGAATTTGGTCCGCTACAGAAAACAACGTACCAGCCACTTTGCGGATTTCGGCCTGCCCACGAGGGCCAAGCTCCGCCGACCCCGGATCAAACAGAATTTCCGACGAAAACACAAACCGGTCGCCGACAATACGGATGCCGTCCTGCGCCCCCAGCACATCGCGCAGGCGACCAAAAAATTCGGACCGGAATTTTTTCAGATCCTTGGTTTCCGCCTCCAGCCGGATACGTTCTTTTTCTTCCAGATCGGCCCGCGCGCGTTGTTCCTTGGCCAGTCGCTTTTGCTCTGCCGCCACCTGCGCCAATGCCGCGTTCAGGTTCGATCCCAAAGCTTCGATTTGCACCTTGGATGCGGAATCCCGCGCCTTGGATTGGTCCAGCAATCCTTGTAACGCGTCCAGTTGTTTACGCAGGGCCACCGTTTGCTGATTGAGCAAAGTTACCTTGCGCTGGCTTGCGGCCGACAGTGCTTTTTCCTTGGCCAGCTCGGAATTGGCCACCGCCAACAGTGCCGCTTTCTTTTGTTTCTCGCTCAGCACTTCGGTCACTTGCGCAGAAACTTCATCCTGCGCCGCCCGCGCCGCTGCCAAAAGCGTGAGTGTGTCCTCGGCCTTTTGGCGCTCTGCCTCGAGCGACAGGGTCATCGCCGTCAATTCGTCCTGCGCATTTTTCAACCGCGCCCGCAACGCGGCGGCAGCGGCGGCCTCGGCCAATTTCGCCTTTTCGGTTTCGCTCAGCCCCTTGGCCATTTTCTCAATCCGCTTGCGCAGCTCGGCTTCGCTCAACCCTTGTGCGCGGCCCTTTGCCTGTGCATCGGCCAAATCCTGACGTGTATTTTTCAGCTGTTGTCTGGTTTGCGCCAGCTCCCCCTGCAACGCAGCGATGGTTTCGCGCGATCCGGTCAATTCGCCCTGCAACGTGCTGCCCGTGGCCTGAAGCCCTGCCAGTTCCTGCCGGACTTGCGCCAGATCACCGGTGAGCTGCGCGTTGTCGCGCCGGCTCTGGTCCAACGCGGCCTGCGTATCGCCGGCCGTGCCCTCTGCTGCCGCGAGGGCAGCCAGCGCATCCACCAATGATCCCTGCTTTTTGGCAGCATCCTGTTTCACTTCTTCCAGCAATGCCTGTAGTGCCTCGGTTTTGGCCGCCGCCAGTCGGGCATTTTCCACGGTTTCACTGATTTCATCCCGCGCCTGCGCCAAGGCCAGTTGCACGGCTTCTTTCTCGGTAATCACGGTCAGATTGGCCCGCGCCAAGGCATCCTTGTCGGCCAGAAGTTGTTGATTTTCCTGCGCCAACGCCTCTGCGTCCTTGGTCTGTGTGGCCGTTTGAGCCGCCAGTTTGCGGTTTTCTTCGCTCAAAGCGGCGTTTTGCGCAGCAGCCTGATCCGCCGCGGCCAACAGCTGACGGTTTTGCGCCTCAAGCTCGGCACGGGTTTTCTGACCGTTGGCAATATCCGCATTCAGCGTCTGGTTTTGCGCTGTCAGTTCCTGATTTTTACGGTTTGCGGCGGTGAGTGCCCCACTCAGCTGGTTCCGATCCGCATTCAATTGCGCCACCTGTGCTCCCAGCCGTGTATTGCGCGCTTGTAGCGTAGAATTTTCCCCGCCCAGCACCGTGATCCGCGACCGGCTGGCCTGCAAATCAGCCCCGAGACGGGAATTTTGCGCCAACAACGTCGCGACCTGTGCCTCGAATGACGATACCGCCGTTTCAAATTCTGTCAGCTTGGCCGCTTGTTGTTCGCTGGTGATGGTCAAGGTGTCGATCAGCGCCTGACGTTCCTGAACCGCTTTCCGGCTCTGGGCGAGCGAGCTGCTCAGTGTCGTTACATCGCCTTCTAATTCCTTGGTTTTACGTTGCTCAAGCCCCAGTGCAGCCGATAACCCCTGCAATTCCTGTGACAGCTGGATCAGCTCTTTGTCTTGCCCTGTGATCGTATCCCGCAGCACAAACTGCACGATCATGAAGATGGTCAAAACGAACATCAGCACCAGCAAAAGCGCAGTCATCGCATCCACAAATCCCGGCCAGATATTGGCGGAAAACCGGTTGCCAGAGCGTCGTTTCAGGGCCATTTCGTCTTATCCCCGCCGTTGGGATGCGCTCAGCGCCTGCGCCAAAGCCCGCAGATCACCGCGCAATTCGGCCATCGCGTCCTGACGTCCGGCGCTCATTTCCTCTAGAATTCGTAGCAACTGCGTATCGATATTGCGCAGGCGCATCTTGGCCTCATTGTCCCAAACCGCATCTTCGCCGGTTGGCGTACGTTCCAGCAAGGCCGCGATTTTGGCTTGGCCCTCGGCCAGTTGCCCCGAAACATTCTGTGTCTTTTGCGACTCCTGCGCCACTTGCAACAGCCCTTCTACCGAGCTGGTCAGCCGTTCAATCCGCGCATCCGCATCATCGCTGCGGGCCTGCATCTGCACCAACACCTGTTGCAGGTTTTCCATTTGATAGGTGGTATGTTCCAGCATATCGGCAATGGCGAAATTCTCCACATTGCCGCCGTCGTCATCCATATTCGACAGCCCGATACGCGTAATCGAGGACAGCCATTCCTCCAGTTCGCGAAAGAACCGGTTTTGACCGTGGCCGGCAAACAGATCCAGCAGCCCGACAACCAATGACCCCGCCAGTCCAAGCAAGGACGAACCAAAGGCCGTGCCCATACCGCCCATTTGTTTTTCAAGCCCGTGCATCAGCTTGTCAAAAATATCCAGCGCGCTTGCGCCTTCTTGCGGTGCCAGTGAACGAATGGTTTCCACAACCGCCGGCACCGTGGTGGCCAACCCGTAAAACGTTCCCAGCAGACCCAGAAAAATCAACAGGTTGATGATATAGCGGGTGATTTCGCGGCCTTCGTCCAGACGGCTGGCCACGGAATCCAGAATCGATTGTGTCGAAGAGGACGTCAACGCATTGCGCGCGCCGCGTTTCCGCAACAAATGTGCCAAAGACGCCAGCAGCCCCGGAGATTTCACAAATTCATGGCCCGGCCGGTTCAGGGCGAACCCTTCAATCCAGCTCACCGATGAAATCAGCGTCAACAGCTGCCAGAAACAGGCCGCAACCCCAAGGATAAACACCCCGAAAATAAATCCGTTCAAATAAACATTCGCCAAAAACACCGGCATCAGCGCACCATAGGAAAACCACCCCCCGACACAAACAAGGATCACACAAACGGTCATCACGGTCAGTTGGTTCACGGGTTGGGTGAAATGCGGGTCGTTTTCGGGCTGTGCCTGTGACATTCTTTATTTCTACAAAATTGACTTTGCGCGACCTTACTGCGTTCCAAGCAATATTCCAAACGGTAAGTTGCCGCGTTTACACCTTGAAAATTGTGGCAAAACCACCCAATTACGGAACAACACCAACTTAAAAGGGAATTTTCATGGATCAGTTTATCAGCATCGAATCTATTGGCATTGCCGCAATTGCGCTTTTGATCTTTGCACTTGTATTGGTCTTTATGACCGTCAAATCCGTCCCCCAGGGCGAAGAATGGACGGTTGAACGATTCGGGCGCTATGTGCGCACGCTGAAACCGGGGTTGCGGTTTATGGTCCCTTTTATGGACCAAATCGGGGCCAAGGTGAACATGATGGAAACGGTTCTCGACATCGAAGCGCAGGAAGTGTTCACCAAAGACAACGCCATGGTGATGACCGATGCGGTGACCTTTTATCAGGTGGTGGACGCTGCCAGTTCTGCCTATGAAGTCCGCGACATGGAACGCGCCTTGTCCAACCTGACCCAAACCAACATTCGCTCGGTCATCGGGTCAATGGATCTGGACGAAAGCCTGTCGAACCGCGAATTCATCAACACCAAACTGCTGAGCGTGATAGACGAAGCCGCGCACCCTTGGGGCGTCAAGGTCACCCGGGTCGAGATCAAAGACCTGTCTCCGCCACCCGACATTACCGCAGCCATGGCCGGCCAGATGAAAGCCGAGCGCAACAAGCGTGCGGAAGTTCTGACCTCTGAAGGGATGAAACAGGGTGCTATCCTCAAGGCCGAGGGCGAACGCGAGGCGCAAGTCCGCGAAGCCGAGGGCCGCAAGGAAGCCGCGTTTCTGGACGCCGAAGCCCGCGAACGCGCCGCCGAGGCCGAAGCCCGTGCAACCGCTATGGTATCAGAGGCCATCGCCAAGGGCGATATTCAGGCAATCAACTATTTTGTTGCGCAAAAATACACCGAAGCCCTACGCGATATTGCCTCCAGTCCCTCGGCCAAGACCATCATGATTCCGCTTGAGGCCGCCAGTGTGATTGGCTCGATCAGCGGCATTGCCGACATTGCCAAAGCCGTAAACAGCAAGGATTAAATCAATGGAATTTGCCGGATTTATGGAAAGCATGACACCGTGGTGGTGGGTGGCGCTGGCATTCTTGCTGGGAGCGCTGGAAATGGTCAGCGGTACTTTTGTGCTGATCTGGCTGGCATTGGCAGCACTGTGCATGGCAGGTTTTCAGGCGGTGGGCGTTGACATGTCCTTTGCCCTGCAAACCGGTGTCTTTGCCTTTTTGTCGATCGTGTTAACGTTTGGCGGGCGGGCGTTGCTGGACCGTTTTGGCGATGGCGCGCCTCAATCCGATCTGCTCAACCAGCGAGGCCAGCATTTTGTTGGCCGCAACGGCAAGGTGCTGGACTTTGCCAATGGCGAAGGCGCAATCGAAATTGATGGCATGCGCTGGCGCGCACGGTGGCCGGCCGGCAGCAGCAGCGAAATCGGGGACAGCGTCCGGATTACCCGAGCCGAGGGCATGACCCTCTATGTCAGCACTGCCGCCAATTGATCCAGTTGATGTTGTGAAAAAACCCGAATACCGGCAGCGCCCAACACCGCTGCCGTAATGCCCTGCCCCGCAATCAAACGCCCCTGAAAATTGCCGTCATAGGTTTGGCTGCTTCCGCAAGAGGGGCTTTTTTCGGTCAGCACCGCAAACCGGCAGCCCTGTTTTATCGCCAGATCCCGCGCTATTTCAGCCCCCAGAACAAAAGCCGCGCTGACATCTGTGCCGTCTGCATCCATCACCCGCGCGCGTCCGGACAGCACTTTTTGCGCATCGGTCCCCGGTTCGATTTCCGCCGGTGCACGCGGGGTTTTCAGACCACCGGCGATTTCCGGACAAAACGCCCGCAACCGGCCTTCGGCTTGCCAGCGCGCCAGATAGTCACCGGCAACCGACACCGAACCGCCATCATAGCGGACTTTCTGGCCCAACAAACAGGCGCTGACCAGAATTCTATCCATGACCCATCTCCCGGACCCGCTGCGCAAGCCAGTTCAGGTCTGTATCCTCCAGCCCGATATCGGCCAGATGGCTGGCGGTGTTAAACAGGTATTCTGGGTTCGGCCCGCGCCCTCCGACCGCCGCTGCGATCACCTCGGCCTGTCGTTCCAACGTCAAACCGCCGCAATACTGTTCATGCGCCACATCCACCACATAGGTCACCGCCGGCACCCGCCGCCCGTCCCGCAAATCAATTTCGTGGATTTCCTCGATATAGGCCGAGGACACCAATTCCCGTTCGCGCAATTCCGCCAGCGTTTTGGCCGCATCATCCGGCCCGACAAAAAATGCCACCCCGTCGCAATGCCCCCCCGCAGAGGGATCCAGCGCAAGCACCAACCCCGGTTTTTCTACGGTACCGCGATGGTGAATCGACCACATACAAAAACTGCGGCTGAAACCGTTCAAACGGGCAATCTGGCGATCCTGAAACGGAAACCCCGGGTTCCACACCAGTGAACCATAGGCAAATACCCAAAATCCTTCGCTTAACATTGTCTCTGTTCCCCTTGTTCAGGCCTGCTATAACGTCAAAAGAGCAGAAATGAAAATAGAAGGACCCCCCATGGCGCGTTTACTGGTCAGTGTTGTGACAATTGCCGTTTTAGGCTGGTTTGGCTATTGGTGGGTCGGGTCAAGCGCACAGGAAACCGCGTTGAAAACCTGGCTTGCCGATCGTGCAAACGCGGGTTGGGTGGCGGATTATAACACGCTCGAGGTGCGGGGATTCCCCAACCGGTTTGATACCGTGATCACCGACCTGCACCTGGCCGACCCGCAACAAGGCTGGGCCTGGACGGCACCCGCGTTTTATATCCACGCGCTCAGCTATAAACCCAATCACATCATCGTGGTCTGGCCGGAGAACCAGAAATTCTCTTCCCCGCGCGAAACCTTGTCCCTGCTGTCGGAAAATATGCGTGCATCGGTGAAATTCGAACCCAACACCACCCTTGCGCTGGATCGAACCACGATAGAAATGGACGGGCTGACCCTATCGAGCACCAAAGGCTGGTCATCAACCCTGAAAAAGGCCAGCTTTGCCACCCGCCAGACCGCAGGCGAAAAATTTGCCCATGACATCGACTTTCGCGCCCAAGAGGTCACCCCCGCCCGTCTGTTTAAAAACATTGTCGATCCGCAAAACATCCTGCCTGCCGTGTTCGAGGAAATGCACGTGGCCACCACGCTTGCCTTTGATGCACCTTGGGACCGTCTGGCGATCGAGGGGCGCAAGCCTTTGCTCAAACGGGTGGATTTTACCGATGTCAGCGCCAAATGGGGCGAGCTGAGCTTTCAAGCCAAAGGTTCGGTGACGCTGGACGACCTTGGCTACCCCACCGGAAAAATCCGCATTCGGGCGAAAAACTGGAAGGATATGCTAAAACTCGGCGTGAATTCGGGGCGTATTCCGGCGGATCTGGTAGGACCGATTGAAACCGCGCTGACCTTTCTCGCGCGCATGTCCGGCAATCCCGACACCATCGACGCCCCGCTGAGTTTCTCGGGGCGCACCATGAGCATCGGTGTCATTCCAATCGGTCCCGCCCCGCGTTTCCGCCTGTAACCGGGGTTAACGGCAATAGGCCCCGCTGCGATAACGCGCCACATCAAAATGGAAATGGTCCTGATGAAACCGGTTGGCATTGGGGCCAAGCACGGTGCCAAACGGCCCACAGGCCGTTTTATGCAGCTTTTTCAGCGTGCGGCCTTTGCTCTTGCTGTGCCAATCCCGTTTAACACTTAAAATCGTACCATCCTTAAGCACAAATCCTGCAATATCCACTGCCTTGCCCTTGGCGTGCTCCGACAGCTTGCCGCTTTTGGCGCTGTTACGATTGCGGCAGGAATATCCGGCGATCATCTGAATTTTCGCCAGCCCCCCGCCCTTGCGCCCGACCACCGGCTTTGCCGATTTACGCACCCAGCCATACAGCGATTTCGCGGCATCACAACCGACCAGCACTTCCCGGGTGAATTTCACCCCGTCGACTTCGTTGATTTTAACCGGATTTTTGATGCTGCATCCGGCGATTTTACCGCGTACCGGCCCCACGGCATACCCGCGAATGCCTTTGTTTCCACAGACCGACCCCTTTTTGCGATAGCGCACAGCCTTGCCCGCCGTATAGCTTTGCGGATCAATGCGCGCCACACGCCGCAGCCCTTTGGGCCGTCTTTTCGGCACAAGAGACCGCGCCACAGCAAAGGGGCTGACAGCGGTGAACATATTTTGCACCGGCACAGCGGCGGTATTAACAAGATCTTCTTGAATGGCTTGCCGGACCACCACCGTTTGCAATGGCATGCCCCTTGGACGGGGCCGCAAAGAAGCAAGCGGTGCCAGCGTTGCGTTCGGGTCGAGCTGAATAATCGTCGGGCGCGGCATCGGGCGCAAAGATGTGGCCGGCGCTTGCGCATTGGCAAGCGTTCCCGCAAACAGTCCCGCCAGCAAGGCCCCGATCCATACGCCCAGTTTCATAACTATTCCTTGGCCCCACTGCGGCCAAAATCTGGCGCATCCGTATCCTGCCCCGCATCAATGATGCTTTTGCGCACCGCGCGGGTGTGGGTGAAATAATCAAACAGCTTGTCCCCGTCCCCCTTGCGAATGGCCCGTTGCAGCGCAAAAAGCTCTTCGGTAAATCTCCCCAGAATTTCCAGCGTCGCCGCCCGGTTATTCAGAAACACATCGCGCCACATGGTCGGGTCGGACGCGGCAATACGGGTGAAATCACGAAAACCGGCAGCGGACAGGTTGACCACCTCGGTCTGGCTGACCCGTTCCATATCATCGGCCACGCCAACCATGGTATAGGCAATCAAATGCGGCGCGTGCGATGTGACCGCCACCACCAGATCATGATGTACCACGTCCATCGTTTCGATCTGCGATCCCAGCGCGCGCCAGAAATCCTCGAGCCGTGCAACCGCCGCCGGATCATTCTGCGGCAAAGGCGTAATCAGGCACCAGCGGTTTTCAAACAGTTCTGCAAACCCCGCATGCGGGCCGGAATGTTCGGTCCCTGCCATCGGGTGCGCCGGAACAAATTCAACATTTTCCGGCAAATGCGGCAACACCGCATCCACTACCGCCTGTTTCACCGACCCCACATCGGAGACCGTCGCCCCGGGTTTCAACGCCGGTGCGATCTGGCGCGCCACTTGCGCCATCGCCCCGACCGGCACACAGAGGATCACCAGATCCGCATCGCGTACCGCATCGGCAGGGCTATCGGCCACAGTGTCCACAAAACCCAGCTCCAGCGCCGCCGCGCGGGTATCGCCGGATCGGGCGTAGCCGCTGATCTGCCCGACCACACCGGCCCGTTTCGCCGCATAACCAATGGATCCGGCAATCAGACCCAGCCCGATCAAGGCCACTTTGTCATAAATCTGCGTCATCCCTGCCAGCTTTCCTTGAACTCGCGCAACACCGCCGCTACCCGTTTGCAATCCGCGCCTTTACCAATGGTAATACGCAAACAGTCCGGCAATTTATAGCCCTTGACCTGCCGCACAATCAAACCGTTGGCATTCAGGCAAGCATCCGCCGCATCGGCCTCGGCTTCTGAACCAAATTGCGCCAGAATAAAGTTGGTCACCGACGGATCACAAGGAATCCCGGCCGTGGCCAGTTCCGCCACCAGCCAATCACGCCACTTGGCATTATCCGCACGGCATTTTTCAGTGTACTCCACCTCTTGCACCGCAGCCGTCGCCGCCGCCAATGCCCCCGCATTCACATTGAACGGCCCGCGCAACCGATACAAAACGTCAATAATTTCCTGTGGGCCATAGCCCCAACCGATACGCAGCCCCCCCAGCCCGTAAATCTTGGAAAACGTGCGGGTCATAAAGACATTGTCGCGATCCTCGACCAATGACAAATGTCCGTCAAAACCCGCCACATATTCGGCATAGGCCTCGTCCAGAACCAACAAACAGCCCTCGGGCAGCCCCTCTGCCAATCGCGCGATTTCACTTTCGGCAACCATGGTTCCGGTGGGATTGTTCGGGTTGGCCACAAACACCAGCTTTGTACGATCCGTCACTGCCGCCAACAAGGCATCCACATCCGTATGGCGATCCTTTTCCGCGGCCTCCACCGGCGTTGCCCCGGCACCCAGCGCGCAAATGCGGTACATGGAAAACCCGTGCTCGGTGAACAAAACCTCATCCCCGACACCGGCAAAAGCCTTGCACAGAAACGCAATAATTTCATCCGACCCGTTGCCGCAAATCACCCGATCCGCATCAACCCCGTGAACCTGTGCAATCGCTTCGCGCAATTCGGCGTGGTCCGACGACGGATAGATATGCATATTGCCCGCCACAGCCCGAAACGCCTGCTTTGCCTTTTCACAGGCCCCGTGCGGATTTTCGTTGGAGCTGAGCTTTACCGTGTTGGACATGCCATCCACATGGCCCTTGCCTCCCACATACAGATCAATATCCAGTATGCCCGGCTGCGGAACAATCTTGCGCGTCATCATAGAGTCTCCTGTCAATCCGTCAGACTTCTAACGCCCCACCGACAGGTTGACCACCACCCCCCAATCCATTTTCCCCAAATATCCCCGCGCGGAGCGCATTTTACTCTGTTCGCCACATCAATAAAACGTCTGCGGGTCAATATCGATACTCACCCGCAGGTTCGCCGGCAACTTCAACCCGCCCCGCCACTGCTTCAGCGCGCCTTGCAGGGCGACCGCCTTGCCCGCTTTTACCAGTATCCGCACCCGATGCCGCCCACGTACCCGGGCAATGGGGGCGGGGGCGGGGCCGAAAACCTCGGCCCCGATACTGTGCAACCCCTGCGCATTACGCACCATGTAATTTGCCACATCGAACACCAAATCCAGATCTGGCCCCGACACCACAACCCCCGCCATCCGGCCATAGGGAGGCACGCCGGCCATGCGGCGTTGTTCGGCCTCGGCCTGCCAGAATGCCTCTTCCTCGCCCGACAGGATCGCCTTGATCACCGGATGGTCCGGCTGATGGGTCTGCACATAGGCGACCCCCTTTTTATCTGCCCGCCCGGCGCGCCCGGCCACCTGCCGGATCAGTTGGAACGTCTTCTCTGCCGCACGCAGATCCCCCCCTTGCAAACCCAGATCCGCATCGATCACCCCCACACAGGTCAGCAGCGGAAAGTTGTGTCCCTTGGCCACCAGCTGCGTGCCGATAATGATATCCGCCTCGCCCCGCGCAATCGAATTGATCCGCTCCTTGAGCGCCCGCGCGCTCATCGCCATGTCGGATGACAGCACCGCCACACGGGCATCCGGAAACCGTGCTTCGGCCTCCTCGGCCAAACGCTCCACCCCGGGGCCAACTGCCGCCATTTTACCCTCCACCTCACAAGAGGGGCAGACCTCCGGCAGAGGCTTGCTCTCGCCGCATTGATGGCAAACCAGCCGTTTTTGAAACCGGTGTTCCACCATGCGTGCGTCGCAATGGTCACAGCCCACCTGATGCCCGCAGGCCCGACAAATCGTGAGCGGCGCATAGCCGCGCCGGTTGATGAACAACAGCGATTGTTCACCCCGATCCAGCCGCGCAAACACCGCCCGCGCCAATGTCGGCGAAATCCAGCGCCCCGACTCCAACGCATCCTCGCGCAGATCGATCGCACGCATTTCCGGCAACACCGCCGCCCCGAACCGGCGCGCCAGATCAAAACGTTTGTATTTGCCCGCATCCGCATTGGCCCATGTTTCCAGCGACGGCGTGGCCGAGGCCAACACCACATTCGCCCCGCAAATCGACGCCCGCAACACCGCCATATCCCGGGCATGATACAAAACGCCTTCTTCCTGTTTATAGGAATTCTCGTGTTCCTCATCCACCACCACAAGGCCCAGCTGCTGAAACGGCAGATACAACGCCGAGCGCGCGCCCACCACCAGCTGGGCGCGGCCTTCTGCCACCATCCGCCAGCAGCGGCGTTTTTCGGTCATGGTTACGCCGGAATGCCATTCAGCCGGACGTGCGCCGAACCGTTGTTCCACCCGATCCAGAAATTCCACCGTCAGCGCGATTTCCGGTAACAAGACCAACGCCTGTCGCCCCTGCGCCAGACATTCGGCGACGGCCTCGAGATAGACTTCTGTCTTGCCAGATCCGGTCACCCCCTTGAGCAAAGCCGTGGAATATTCCTGCGCCGCCACCAGCGCGCGCAGCTCCTTTGCCACGCCAGCCTGTTCATCCGTCAGATCCTTGCCCGCGCGCGCCGGATCCAGCGCCGGATAAGCCACATCGCGGGCCGTTTCGTATTCGGCAATCGCCCCCTGTTTCACCAACCCCTTGACCACGGATGCCGTCACTCCTGCCAATCGCGCCAGCTCGG
The DNA here is from genome assembly GCA_947311485.1 of uncultured Paracoccaceae bacterium. GTDB lineage: Bacteria > Pseudomonadota > Alphaproteobacteria > Rhodobacterales > Rhodobacteraceae > Amylibacter. Next base: position 19,597 of record CAMZLM010000112.1, on the reverse strand, counting down.
CAGCGGTGAACCGCTGGTCGGGCTGTTCCCCGAGCAGGGCCATTACTTTTTCACGTGCCGGCGTCATCCGGCTGACCTCGCCCGGCCCCGGCCCCAGAACGCGGCGCATGTGGGGCGGATCGGCCAACCCCGGCGCGCGGGTGGCCAAGCGCAGCATTTGTGACAGCGGCGTCAGAGTGTAATCGCCCACCTTTGTCAAAAACAGCCGCATTTCCGCCCGCATCGGCGGCACGTCGATCACCTGAAATATCGGGCGGATCTTTTTGGGGTCATAGCCCCCCTGCGCCGCCCCCCAGACCACGCCGATCACCTTGCGCGGGCCAAGCGGCACCTCGACAAACGCCCCCAGATGCACCCCCTGTTCCGGCGCGCGGTAATCCAGCAACCGGTTCAATGGCTCTGCCGTCAGAACCGCAATGTTCTGACCATGGGGAAAAAAGCTTTGCACGGAATTGTTCACAACGGTATACAGCTTTACTTCTGAGGTTCACTTGCTGCTAAGCTTACTGTAGAATAGCCTCGGGCATAACAAAAAAACCAAGAACAATAGGAAAGCAACCATGAAATTTTTCGTCGATACCGCCGATGTGGACGCCATTGCAGAGCTGAACGAGCTGGGCTTTGCCGATGGTGTGACCACCAATCCATCGCTGATCCTGAAATCGGGCCGCGATATTCTGGAAGTGACCAAAGAAATCTGCGCCATGATCGACGGCCCCGTCAGCGCCGAAGTGGTTGCCCTGAAAGCCGACGACATGATCGCCGAAGGCCGCAAGCTGGCGAAAATCGCCGATAACATCGCCGTCAAGGTCCCCCTGACATGGGACGGATTAAAGGCGTGTAAAGTCCTGTCCGGCGAAGGTAAAATGGTCAACGTCACCCTGTGTTTCTCTGCCAGTCAGGCCCTGCTGGCCGCCAAGGCCGGTGCCACATTTGTTTCGCCTTTCATTGGTCGTCTGGATGACATCAACATTGACGGGTTGGACCTGATTGAGGAAATCCGCACCATTTATGACAACTATGCCTTCAAAACCGAAGTCCTCGCGGCGTCGATCCGGTCGGTCAACCACGTGTCGGAATGCGCCAAAATCGGGTCCGATGTTGTAACGGCGCCACCGGAAGTGTTGAAAAAGCTGGCCCAGCACGCCCTGACAGACAAAGGTCTTGCAGCCTTTATGAAAGATTGGGAAAAGACAGGACAAAACATCCTGTAAGGCAGACCGCATGAACGAGCAGAACCAGAACAACGATATTCGCGACCAAATCCTGTCCGATCCTGCGGCCGTGCTGGAGGATCGCGACGTCATGGCGGCATTGATTGCCGCCGATGGCAACGGGCGCGGCGGCAATGTGGTTGATCTGCGTTCGATCGCGCTGGAACGGCTGGGCGCGCGACTTGAACGGCTGGAGGATACCCACCGCCACGTGATCGCCGCCGCCTATGACAATCTGGCCAGCACCAACCAGATTCACCGCGCGGTGTTGGCGGTGCTGGAACCCCTGAGCTTTGCCGAATTTCTGAGCCTTCTGGAAACGGAACTGGCGCAAATCCTGCATGTCGCCAGCGCGCGCCTGTGCCTTGAAAGTCCGGCCGTGGCGACCGGGGACACCCCCGATCTGGAATCCGAGTTTGGCCAAGGCGTCAGCTTTTTTGCCCCGGGCGAGGTTTCGGCCTATGTCGCCCAAGGCCGTGAAGGCGTCCAGCGACCGGTGACACTGCGACAGATATCATCACGCGAAACACGGGTGTTTGGCGACGCCGCCGATTATGTCGTCTCCGAAGCCGTATTGAAGCTGGACCTTGGCAAGGGCAACCTGCCGGCCATGCTGGTGTTGGGGTCCGATCAAATCGCCCAGTTCACCCCCGAGAAAGGGGCCGATCTGTTGGTGTTTTTTGGCAGTGCCTTTGAACGGGTGTTGCGCCGCTGGCTGCGCTGATGGCCAATACCGGCGCTCATGATTTGCTCGAACGCTGGCTCACCACCCTGATCGCGTTGCGCGGGGTTTCCGACAACACAATCGAAGCCTACCGGCGCGACGTCAGCGGGTTTCTCGGGTTTCTGGCCAATCATTTTGGCGGCCCCCAAGGCGTTACCGCATTGGGACGGGTTAAAATCACCGACATGCGGGCCTGGATGGCCCATGAACGTCGCCGCGGGGTTGGCGCGCGGACTCTGGCGCGGGAATTGTCCGCGGTGAAAAGCTTTTATCGCTGGCTGTCGGAAACCGAAGGGGTGGAGGCCACATCGGTTCTGGCCACCCGCACCCCGAAATTCAAGGCGCAACTGCCCCGCCCCGTGGCACGGGATGCCGCGCGCGAATTGCTGGATACGGTCGAATTGCAATCCGCCGAAGGCTGGGTCGGGGCGCGCGATACCGCTGTTGTGACCCTTCTCTATGGCTGCGGGCTGCGCATATCCGAAGCATTAGCCCTGAATTTTTCAGACACGCCCCTGCCCGATTCCCTGATGATTCGCGGCAAGGGTGACAAGGACCGTGTGGTGCCGGTGATCCCTGCCGCGCGGGCCGCCGTGGCCGAATACCTGCGGCTGTGCCCTTTTGCCATGCAGCCGGACACGCCGCTGTTTTTGGGCGTGCGCGGCAAACGGTTGAACCCGCGTTTGATCCAGAAGGTAATGGAAAAAACCCGCCTGCAGCTTGGTCTTCCGGCCACGGCCACACCGCATGCGCTGCGTCATTCCTTTGCCACCCATCTGCTTGAGGCAGGCGGCGATCTGCGCGCTATTCAGGAATTGTTGGGCCATGCGTCGCTGTCCACCACACAGGCCTATACCGCGCTGGATCAGGTACGGTTGATGGAAGTTTACCGAAAAGCGCATCCAAAAGCATAAATGCCTATCGCCTTTCTGACGGGAATGTGATTGAAAAAAATAATGACCCTTCGTATCAAAGCCCTGCTCGTCCATTATTTAACCGCCACCGGCGCGGTATTTGCCATGCTGGCCCTTCTGGCCGCTGTGGATGAAAAGTGGAGCCTGATGTATGTCTGGCTGGTGGTGGCATTTTTTGTCGACGGGATCGACGGGCCGTTGGCGCGACATTATAATGTAAAGACCAATGCGCCCAAATATGACGGGGTGTTGCTGGATCTGGTCATTGATTACCTGACCTATGTTTTCATTCCCGCCTTTGCCCTGTTTGAAAGCGGGTTACTGCCCGATTGGACCGGCTGGACCTGTATTCTGATCATCACCTTTACCAGCGCGCTGTATTTTGCCGATACGGGGATGAAAACCCGCGACAACAGTTTTGCCGGATTTCCGGGATGCTGGAATATGGTGGTTTTGGTGATTTTTGCAACCGAGCCGAATTATTGGCTGATTTTGGGGTTGGTTGTGATTTGTGCGGCGGCAATGTTTACCAATTTGAAATTCATCCATCCTGTGCGCACCGAGCGGTGGCGTATGGTGAGCCTGCCGGTCACGCTGCTGTGGACCCTGCTTGCCGGCATGTCGGCGTGGGCGGATTTCCATCCGGGACCATTGGTTACCGTGGCGCTGACAGTGTCGAGTATTTACATTCTGTTTGTGGGAATTGTGCAGCAGATCATTCCTGCGCGCACCACATAAAGGGGGCAGTCTGCCCCCTCTTGGCCGCTGGCCAATTCACCCCCGAGGATATTTCAGGAAAATAGAATTACAATAGCAGCGAATAGGCTGACTCGTGGCGCAAAAGCCGGATTTTCATTTCAACGCCCCCCTCGCCGGAAAATCCGCCAATGCCGTTGGTTCCCACAACACGGTGGCAGGGAATAATGATCGGGATCGGGTTGGATCCACAAGCCTGCCCGATGGGTTGTGCGGGGCAGTCCAGCGCGCGGGCCAGATCACCATAGGTGCGGGTTTCTCCCTTGGGGATTGTCTGCATCTGTTGATAGACCTGTTGCTGAAACGGGGTTCCGGCAGGGGCAAGCGGCAGGTCGAAAGCATCCAGTTCACCGGAAAAATAGGCTTCCAGCTGATCAATCCCGCGTTTCAGGACTGCCGTGCGAAAACCGCTGTTTTCCCCGTGCCAGAGCAATCGGGTAATCCGGTCGTTTTCTTCGACCAGCCCCAAAAGACCAACGGGTGTGCGCAGCATGGCTGTATTCATGGAGAGAGTTTTGGCCAAACCCGCAAGCAATGCAAGGGGTTTGGCCGATTGGATCAGGAAAGTGCCGTATCGCACCGTCCGCACACACCGGTGTGGCTGTGGGTTCCGACATCGGGCAGGATCTTCCAACAGCGTTGGCATTTGTCGCCTGTTGCCTTGGCAAAGACCACGCCGACACCGTCGATTTCCGGTAGGGTAAATGCCTCAACCGGTGCTGCACCGGCTTGTAAGTCTACAGCCGAGGTAATGCAGATATCCGCAAAAGGCACGCCTTTCAGGATGTCCAGAACTGCCGCATCCGACACATAGACCACAGGGGCGGCTTCGAGCGAGGCACCGATCACCTTGTCACGTCGCTGGATTTCAATTGCACCCGTCACCACACGGCGCACATTGCGGATCGCTTCCCATTTTTCCGCCAGTGCTTCGTTGCGCCATTCCTGCGGGGTGTCGGGGAAATCCTGCAAGTGAACAGAGCTGTCATCCCCCGGGTAGCGTTGCAGCCAGACGTCTTCCATAGTGAAGCACAGGATCGGTGCGAGCCAGGTGGTCAGGCGGTGGAAAATGATGTCCAGCACAGTGCGCGCGGCGCGGCGGGCAAGGCTGTTGTCGCCATCACAATACAGCACATCCTTACGCACATCAAAATACAGCGCCGACAGATCCAGCGTGCAAAACTGGAACAATTGCTGGAACACACCTTGGAAGTTGTAGCTATTATAGCCATTTTCGACAGTTTCGCTAAGTTCGGCAAGCCGGTGCAGGATCAGTTGTTCCAGTTCGGGCATGTCGGCCACGGCGACCTTTTCGCTGTCGTCAAAGCCATTCAGGTTGCCCAGCATAAACCGCAGCGTGTTGCGCAGGCGGCGATAGCTGTCGGCGGTACCCTTGAGGATTTCATCACCGATGCGTTGATCCGAGGTAAAATCGGTTTGCGCCACCCAGAGCCGCAGAATATCGGCACCGTATTGTTTGACGATTTTTTCCGGCACAATGGTATTGCCGATGGATTTCGACATTTTCACACCCTTGGCGTCCAGCGTGAACCCGTGGGTCACGACACCACGATAGGGCGCGCGGCCATTGGTGCCGCAGCTTTGCAACAAGGACGAATGGAACCAACCGCGGTGCTGGTCGGTGCCTTCCAGATAAACATCGGCAATGCCGTCCGGCGCGCCGTCTTCGCGGTCGCGCAGAACGAACGCATGGGTCGAGCCGCTGTCAAACCACACGTCCAGAATATCGCTGACAAGCAGCCAATCCTGCGCTGCCAGTTCCGCACCAAGGAAGCGTTCGCGCGCCCCGTCAGCAAACCAGGCGTCGGCACCTTCTTCGCGGAAAACTTTGCCGATGCGCGCATTCACATCGGGATCGCGCAGCAATTCAACCTGTCCTTCGCCAACCTCGCGGATAAAACAGGTGAGCGGCACGCCCCAGGCGCGTTGGCGCGACATCACCCAATCGGGGCGATTTTCGATCATCGAATACAAACGGTTACGGCCGGTTTTCGGGGTCCATTCGACCTTGTCGATTTCAGTCAGGGCGCGGGTGCGGATGGTGTTGCCGCTGTCGCCCATTCCATCGTCCAGCGGTTTGTCGATGGCCACGAACCACTGTGGCGTATTGCGGAAAATCACCGGCGCTTTGGATCGCCAGCTATGCGGATAGCTGTGCGTTACCCGCCCGCGCGCGATCAGGGCGTTTGCCTCGACCAGCTTGGCAATCACGGCGGTGTTGGCTTTGCCCTCCTTGCCTTTGCGGTCAAACACCTGAAGACCGGCAAAGAAGGGAACGAATTCCTCGAAGGCGGAGTCCTCGTTGACGTTATGGGTCATCCGGTCGGTCCAGCCGCGTTTGACGAAACATTCGTAATCGTCCGCCCCGTGCGAGGGCGCGGTGTGGACAAAGCCGGTGCCGGCCTCATTGGTAACGTGGTCGCCGTCGATCATCGGAACGTCGTAAGCCCAGAAATCGTCCATATCGGCAAACGGATGTTTGCATACCAGCGGGGCCAGTTCATCGGGGGCCACATCGCGCAGACGGGTATAATCGGTGACGCGCGATTGTTTTAGCGCGTCAGCGGCCAGCGTATCGGCCAGCACAAAACGGTCGCCCTTGGCGGTCCAGCTTTCATCTTCGGTGGCGGTGACTTCGTACAAACCATAGGCGATTTTCGGATTATAGGCGACCGCCTTGTTTTGCGGAATGGTCCAGGGAGTGGTGGTCCAGATCACGGCGCTTGCCCCGTCCAGATCGCCCGAAGCATTTACAAAGGCGAATTTCACCCAGATGGTGTGGCTCTTGTGATCGTGATACTCGATCTCGGCCTCGGCCAACGCGGTTTTTTCAACCGGCGACCACATCACGGGCTTTGATCCGCGATACAGCGAACCATTCATCACGAATTTCATGAATTCCTCGGCGATCACTGCCTCTGAATCAAAATCCATGGTTTTATAAGGTTTTTCCCAATTGCCGGTCACGCCCAGACGTTTGAACTCCTCGCGCTGGATATCAACCCATTCGCCGGCGAATTTGCGGCATTCGCCGCGCAATTCGTTGATCGGCACGTCGTCTTTGTTTTTGCCCTTCTGGCGATATTTTTCCTCAATTTTCCATTCAATCGGCAGGCCGTGGCAATCCCAACCGGGGATATAACGCGAATCGCGGCCCATCATTTGTTGGGAACGCACGATGAAATCCTTGAGCACCTTGTTCAGCGCGTGGCCGATGTGCAAATGCCCGTTGGCATAGGGAGGACCGTCGTGCAGCACGAATGGCTTGCGGTCCTTGCTGCGGGCGCGCAGCGTGTGGTAAATATCCAACTTCGCCCACCGGTCCAACCATTCCGGCTCGCGCTTGGGCAGGCCGGCGCGCATGGGGAAATCGGTTTTCGGCAGGTTCAGGGTGTCTTTGTATTCTGGGGTATCGGCACACATAGTCGTGGCTCCGCATTGGTCAGGTGTCTGGTTCAAGGGCGGCGCGGGCAGTCCATACGCCTTATCCCGGCGGCTCGTGCAATCAGAGCGCCGGGCTGATAATTCGAATAATAATTGCGAATATCATCTGCATGGGGCGGCTTATAACGCTGCAATGCCATGCCGTCCATAGGTTCAACCGCCCTGTTATGAAATGGTTAAAAACCTATCCTAGAAAAAACGCCGGAATGGCCATATAGTTTGACCATACAATCAAAAAACCGGAGAGAATCATGAAAGCTTTAAACACCCTATTGGCGACAAGCATTATCTGCGCCGCCGGGACCACGGGCTTTGCCCAATCGATTTCGCGTATCGCCACCATGCCCAAGGGGGCCGAGGTCACCGGCCTGATGGTAAACGGCATGGACGAAGTATTCCTCACCGCCCAGCACCCGGGCGGCAAAAATGCGTTGAAGGAAGGCGGCAAACCGGCCTTGATCGGCTATATCGCCGGTTTTGACACCACCACCCACACCGCCGCAGACGTGGCCATCCCGCCCGAAGGCGAGCGCGCCACCGTCAAGGTTTCCGGTGGCAGCTATGTCACGCTGGCCAAGGCCGGCGAAGCCTTGGGCGATGGCACTGTACTTGGCGGGGTTTACGATACCTCGGGCAAATTGATGTATATCTCCAACGCACCGGATTTTAACGGTTTTGTCCCCACCGGTGCCAACAAAGCCTATCTTTATACCGGCTGGGAAGGCGCGGGCCGCGATGGCGCAAGTACCGTGACCCGCCTACCCATGAGCCGTGTGGATGGCAAATGGCAGGCCGACGCCGGCAAAGGCCGCACGCTCGACCTGAGCAGCATTGACGGCGCGCTTGTGGTCTGTTCCGGCGTGGTGACGCCATGGGGGTCACCGCTGATTGCCGAGGAGTATTTCTTCTTCAATTCCGCCGTGTGGAACCATCCGGACAATTTCGATGACGACGAACGCCCCGGGTACAAAGGCGGCAATGACGTCACCTATATCAAGCCCAAATCCATGAACACCTATCTGGGCAAAATGTCGAACCCCTATCGCTATGGCTATCTGTTCGAAATCAACGGCGCGGCCACGGAAAACGACTATTCGCTGGTGAAACATTATGCCACCGGCCGCCTGTCCCATGAAACCGCCGCCATCATGCCGGATGCCAAGACCTTGTACATGAGTGACGATGATTCGGCGAAATACAACTCCAAAAAATACAACACGGCGTCCGGTGGCGTGCTGTTCAAGTTTGTTGCCGACACCAAGGGCGACCTGAGCGCCGGCACCCTATCCGCAGCCAAGATGACACAGGATGCCACCGCCGACCCGACCAAGGCCGGTTTTGACATCGAATGGATCACTCTTGCCCATGGCACCAACGCACAGATTGCAGGCTGGATTGCGGAATACGACAATGTGACCGTGGCGGATTACAAAGAGGGCGAAACCAGCTATCTTTCCAACGCCGATATTCAGGCATGGGCCGAGGGAAAATCGGGCAAAGACCTGAACGGGGACGGCACCATCGCCAGCTATCCCGACGACCGCCCCGCCTTTCTCGAGAGCCGCCGCGCAGCAGCCGCGCTCGGGGCCACCAATGAATGGGACAAGCTCGAGGGGATTACATCCGCCGGCAATGACGTCTTTATCGCCGCCTCTGCCCTGTCCTGGACCATGGACAAATCGTGGGGCCAGCCGGACTGGATGACCGGCGCACGCGATGAAACCGACGGTGGCGCGATTGCTCTGAACAAAGAGGACTGCGGCGGCGTGTACAAAGGAACAACCGGCAATGATTACAACCTGACCCGGATTGATCCCTATGTCATCGGCACCACCACCGAGGATGGCCGTTGCGATGAAAACAACATCGCCAATCCGGACAACATTCTGGCCATGTCCGATGGCACGCTGCTGATCGGCGAAGACGCCGGCAAGAAAAAGCACACGCTCGATATGGTATGGCTGGCCAAGTAAGCCACATAAAACATCCCTGAAACGTCCGCCGGCGCAAACCGGCGGGCGTTTTACGTTGAAAAGATGATCTGGCGCATTGTCCTGCCCCGCGCGGCGGCCTATCCTGCAGACGACTCGCAACAACCACACGGCACCCTTCATGGATTACTACGCAGCCCTTGCCGCCCTTGACTGGCACATCGAACTGGGCGCGGACGAGGCCATTTGCGATGCGCCAATCAACCGCTATGAACTGCCCAAAGCTGCGCCGAAACCCAAAACGCCGAAAACCGGCAGCGGGTCCAACATTGCCCCCCTCGGGGACATGCCGGTCATCCCCCAAATTCAGGAAGCCGGTGCCGATATTGCCCGCATTATGGCGGCAAAGTGCAACGATCTGGTGGCACTGCGCGATGCCATGGCGGTGTTTGACCATTGTTCCCTGAAGAAAGGCGCGCGGAATCTGGTATTTTGCGATGGCCTGCCCACCGCCCGCCTGATGATCATCGGCGAGGCCCCGGGCCGCGACGAGGACCGTATCGGCAAACCCTTTGTCGGCAAATCGGGACAGTTGCTGGATAAAATGTGCGCCGCCATCGGGCTGTCGCGCGGGGCAGAGGCCGAAAAAGGTGTCTATATCACAAACGTCATGCCGTGGCGCCCGCCCAGCAACCGCGACCCGGACCCCGAAGAAATCGACATGATGCTTCCGTTTCTGGAACGCCACATCGCACTGGCCGACCCCGAGGTCATTATTTGTGTAGGCAACATCGCCTGTCAGGCCGTGCTTGGCAAACGTGGCATAACCCGCCTGCGCGGACAGTGGGGAACGGCCTTTGGCAAGCCGGTCATGCCCATGTTCCACCCCGCCGCCCTGTTGCGCGATCCCTTGAAAAAACGCGACAGCTGGGCCGATCTGCTGGCAGTTCAAGCCCGTTTAAAAGGACACTAACATGAGTAAACGTGAATTCATCCCCGTACGCATTGCGATTCTGACGGTTTCCGACAGCCGTTCACTGGCCGAGGACAAATCCGGCGATGTGCTGGTGGGGCGTCTGGAAAATGCCGGCCATATTCTGGCGGATCGCAAAATCGTCAAGGACGAGCGCGACCAGATCGCCGATCAACTGCGGACATGGTGTGCGGATAAAAACATCGATGTGGTCATTTCCACCGGCGGCACCGGCCTGACCGGCCGTGATGTCACGGTAGAGGCGCACCGCGACGTTTACGAAAAGGAAATTGACGCGTTCGGCACCTATTTCACCATGGTTTCCGTCAAGAAAATCGGCACTTCCGCGATACAGTCCCGCGCCTGTGGCGGCGTGGCACAGGCAACCTATCTGTTCGCCGTGCCCGGCAGCCCCGGTGCCTGCAAAGACGCCTGGGACGAGATTTTCGCCTATCAACTGGATTACCGCCACCTGCCCTGCAATTTCATCGAAATGATGCCCCGCCTCGACGAACATTTGCGCCGCAAATAAACCGGTTTCAGACCCTTGGCGAATGGGTTGACGCAGGCGGCGATGTGGCTGTGGTATTGGCGTGTGATCCGGTTGGCCGTGTCATGCTGCAAATTGCGCGACGATTTTGACCACATCCCCAAACCCGGCCTGTGGGGCCTGTTTGGCGGCCATGTGGAAATCGGAGAGAGCCTCGACGACGCCGTGGCGCGCGAAATGGCAGAGGAAACCGGCCTGCATTTTGACCACGCCGATTTTACCCCTTTTGTGAGGCTGGTCTCCAGCAGCGGCCTGCACCATTTCGCCTATAAACTGACCCCGCCGGTGGATCCGGCCAAAGTTTCCCTGCAAGAGGGCGCGGGCTTTGCCTTTATCCATTCGGGGCAGATTGACCAGTTGCGATTGCTGCCCGAGGCCCGCATCGTTCTGGACCACTACTTCGCGACTTTGTGACTGCGGCAGGAAAGCATTTGGTTTCTGCGCACAGGATGCTAAGTTTCAGGCCAGACCTTCCAACGGGGAAAACAAATGAAATTCATGGCACGCGGTTTGTTCGGGCTGTGTCTGTTGACACTGACGCTGGGGCTTTTGGCCTTGGCGGGCAAAATGCTTGTGCAATCGGCACAGGAAAAAGCCGCCGGTAAGCACCGCCCCCGCACCGCCAAAGAACGGGTTTTCAGCGTCGAGGTTTCCCCCCTGAAGCTGCAAGACTACGCCCCCGTCATTTCGACCTTTGGCGAGGTCATCAGCGGCACCACCCTTGAATTGCGCGCCGCCGCTGCGGGCGAACTGGTGCAGTTGTCGCCGGATTTTCGCGAAGGTGGCACCGTGAAAAAGGGGGCATTGCTGTTTCAAACCGACCCTTCCAGCGCGCAATCCAAAATGCAGTTGGCCAAAACCGAACTGGCCGAAGCCCGCACCGATCTGGAGGACGCCCGTCGCGATCTGGCGATTTCCAAACAGGAAGTCACCGCCGCCGAGGCCCAGCTGCAATTGCGTCAACAAGCACATGAGCGGCAAAAGTCCCTGCGCGAACGGGGTATTGGCACTGATGCCGCGCTGGAAACCGCCGCACTCGCCGCCGCCAGCGCCCGTCAGGCCGTGCTGGCGCGCAAACTGGCCGTCTCCAAGGCCCAGAGCCGGATAGCCAAGGCCGAAACCACGATTTCCCGCCGCCAGATTGCCCTGAACGAGGCCAAACGCGTGCTGGACCGTACCACAGTTTACGCCGAATTCGACGGCGTCCTCAGCGGCGTTTCCGCCGTGCTGGGCGGGTTGGTCAATGCCAATGAAAAACTGGGCAGCCTGATGGATCCTGCCGCGCTCGAATTATCCTTTCGCGTGTCCAACGCCGAGTTTTCCGCGCTTGGGCAACGGGGCCACAAACTGCAAGGCGCAGCTGTTCGCGTGCGGTTTACCGGCCTTGATCAGGCGCTTTCAGGACAGGTCGAACGGGTCAGCGCCGCCGTGGGGGCCGGCCAAACCGGTCGCGAATTATTTGCGCGGCTGGATGCCGAAGCCGCCAAAACCCTTCGCCCGGGCGATTTTGTAACCGTAGAATTGCACGAACCGGCATTGCAAAATGTCGCTGTCATTCCGGCCAAAGCCGCCTCCGCCAACGGCGAGGTGTTGCTGGTCGGTGACGACAACCAGCTACAGGCAGCCCATGTGGATATCCTGCGCAAACAGGGGGAATTTCTGGTGGTGCGGGCCGATGATCTGGCCGGTCGTTTGCTGGTACAGGCGCGTGCGCCGCAGCTCGGGCCGGGCATTCGCGTAGAGCCGCGCGAAAACCCGCGTGTCGGGGGCTGATCCATGCGCCAGCTGCCAACCACCGCCAGCGGTATCCTGAGCTACTTCACCCGTCACCGGACGGCTTCCAACCTGTTGCTGGTGATGATGCTGGTGCTGGGGCTGGCTGCGACCACCCAAATCCGGTCGCAATTTTTCCCCGATGTGGTGATCGACAACGTCACCGTGCGGGTAAAATGGCAAGGGGCCGGTCCCGAGGACGTGGATAAATCCATTGTCGCCGTGCTGGAACCCGCGCTGCTGGCGGTTGAGGGCGTAGAAAGCAGCACCGCGCGCGCGGTGCAGGGCAGTGCGCGTATCCGGCTGGAATTCATCCCCGGCTGGGATATGGCACGCGCCGCCGATGATGTAAAAGAAGCGGTAAATGCCGTCACCAACCTGCCCGAGGGCGCGGATGACCCCACCGTGCGGCGCGGGGTTTGGCGGGATCGGGTGACGGATGTGGTGATCTCGGGGCCGGTATCGCCCGAACAGCTGGGCCGGTTTGCCGATGAGCTGGTCACGCGCCTGTTTGCCGCCGGTATTACCCGCACCACCATTCGCGGGGTGTCGGCACCGGAAATAGAGGTCACAGTTCCCGAAATCTCCCTGATCCGTAACGATATCTCGCTTCGCGAAATTGCCAATGTCATTGCCGCCGAGGCCGAAGCCGACCCCGCCGGCGATGTGGCCGGCGGCAGCGCACGGCTGCGCACCGGCATTGAAAAACGCACCGCCAAAGAGGTCGCCCAGATCGCCGTGCGATCCAATTCGGACGGGTCCAAACTTCTGGTGCGGGATGTGGCGATTGTGCGGGAAAAAGGCGCGGCGCAAAGCCGGCTTTATTACGTCGGCGAAAACCCTGCCGTGTCGATCCGTGTCGATCGCGCCGACAAAGGCGACGCCATTCGCCTGCAAAAAGCCGTGCAAAAAGTCGCCGACGACATGCAATTGACCCTGCCCGAGGGCGTCACGGTACAACTGATCCGCACCCGCGCGCAGGCGATTGCGGACCGACTGAATATTCTGGTGGATAACGGATTGATGGGACTGGGGCTGGTGTTGGCCTTGTTGTTCCTGTTCCTGAATGCGCGCACCGCGTTTTGGGTGGCGGCGGGTATTCCTGTGGCCATGTTCGCGGCAATCGCTCTGATGTATGTGGCCGGTCTGACCATCAACATGGTGTCGCTGTTCGGGTTGATTATCACTCTTGGTATTGTGGTGGATGATGCAATTGTGGTGGGTGAACACGCCGATTACCGCGCCCGCCATTTGGGGGAAACGCCGGTTCAGGCCGCCGAAAATGCCGCCCGCCGCATGGCACCGCCGGTATTTTCGGCCACCATCACCACGGTCATTGCCTTTATGGCGTTGATCGCGATTGGCGGGCGTTTTGGCAGCCTGATTGCGGATATTCCGTTTACGGTGATTGTGGTGCTGCTGGCGTCCCTTGTGGAATGCTTCATCATCCTGCCCAACCACATGAGCCACGCGCTCGCCACGGTCGGGCAGCGCAAATGGTATGACGCGCCAAGCCATTACTTCAACGTCGGGTTCAACTGGTTTCGCAACGGGATTTTCCGCTGGTTCATGCGCTGGGTGCTGGTGTTTCGCTATCCGGTTCTGGCGCTGCTGGTTCTGGCACTGGCCAGCCAGTTGGCGCTGTTCAACAAAGGCGAGGTCCGCTGGCGGTTCTTTAACGCACCGGAGCGTTCATCGCTATCGGCCAACATCGCCATGCTGCCCACCGCCAGCCGCGCCGATACCCGCGATATGGTGCGCAAATTGCAACGGGCGGTGGCCGAGGTTTCAACCATGGCAATCAAGGAGCATGGTCTGGACCCGATCATCTTTGTTCTGGCAGAGGTCGGCGGCACCACCGGGCGCGGCATTGCCGGCACCGACACCAAAGATAAAGCGCTGCTGGGATCCCTCGCGATTGAATTGATCGATGCCGATGCCCGCCCGAACTACAGCGCTTTTGAAATCCTCGCCGACATCAAGTCCGCCGTGAAAAAACATCCGAAACTGGAAATAATGTCGTTCCGGCGGCATTATTCCGGCCCCGGCGGAGACACGCTGGATGTGCAGTTCTACGGGGCCGATGCAACCACGCTCAAGGCGGCGGCAGAAGCGCTCAAGCAGGCGGTGGTGCCATATCCGGAGGTGACAGGAGTCGAGGATAACCTGCCCTATGACAAACAGGAACTGGTGCTGGAACTGACAGCACAAGGCAAGGCGCTGGGCTTTACCATTGATGACATCGGGCGAACCTTGCGTAACCGGTTGAACGGGATCGAGGCCGCGTCCTTTCCCGTCGGGGCGCATACCGGAAAAATCACCGTGCGGCTGCCGGAAACCGAACTGGGGCGGGGCTTTTTGCAAACCACGCATCTGCGCAGCAAAACCGGAAATTATGTGGCCCTGACCGATATTGTCAGCGTCAAAACCCGACTGGGGTTTTCCGTGGTGCTGCGGGAAAACGGCGTGCCGCGCATCTCGGTGAACGGGGCGATATCACAGGATGACGCCGCCCGTGCCGAGCTGATTGAAAACGACATTCGCACCAACATCCTGCCGCGCATCACCCGCGAAATGGGGGTGGAATGGCATATGGGCGGGCAGGCCGAACAAGAGCAGGACTTCCTGTCGGATGCAATGCTGGGCTTTGGGCTGTGTTTACTGGGAATTTACCTGACGCTGACCTGGATTTTTGCCAGCTGGACCCGACCGCTGGTGGTGATGGCGGTGATCCCTTTCGGATTGATCGGCACTATTTACGGCCATTATGTGTGGGAAGTCCCGCTGTCGATGTTTTCCGTTGTCGGGCTGATCGGCATGAGCGGCATTATCATCAATGACAGTATCGTTCTGGTCACAACAATCGACGAATACGCGGAAAGTCGCGGGTTGTTTCCGGCGATTGTGGATGCGGTCAGCGACCGGTTGCGACCGGTGTTGTTGACCACGCTGACAACTGTTTTGGGGTTGCTGCCGCTAATGTATGAAACCTCGCGTCAGGCGTTGTTCTTGAAACCGACGGTGATTACCCTTTGCTTTGGCCTTGGCTTTGGTCTGCTGGTGGTGCTGTTGGTGGTGCCGGCACTTGTGGTGGTGCAAAAGGACGTTGGCCGCCTGTTTACCAGCTATCGGCGCGGGTTGATCGGGCGGCGCAAAGGCCCGCATCGGGTGATACTTGCGATGGCAACACTGGCCAGCGGCGGGCTGTTGGCGGCGACCGTGGGTTATCTGGTGGTCACCGGCACACAGGCCCCGTGGATCAGCAACCTGCCGGTTTTAAACGTTCTGTCAGGCGGTACGGCGGCAATGGCGGCGTTGTTTGTCGGGTTGCTGGGGATTTTATGTGCGGCACTGGTGTTAAGCGCAATTGTCAAGCGCCCTACCCCGCACAGCCCTTGATTTCGGTGACTTTGTCCCCGTTGAACACGGTCAACCGCAGGCGGCTGCGGTCCAGCGCAAAAGGCGTGTCGCCAAAGGAATACAGCTCTGCCACCGTTTCCAGCGTCCGGCCATTGGCGGATGTGGCACCAACATCGACCCAGACATCATCATTGGTGTATTCAATCACCGTCACCGATGCGGCGGCGGGCGGGCGTTTCAATTCCACAACCGATGAAATGGCAAAGCCTTCTTTGGTGGGGCGAATATCACAGCGGGCGGTTGTCACCCCACCCTGACGCGCACTGCCGGGGCCGGCAGCCAGCGCCGCACGGATGGGCTTGCGGTTTTGCGGTTTGTCGCGCGGCAGTTCGGCGCGAAACGACGCACTGGCCGGAATACAGACATCCGAACAAATGCCAAAATCTATTTCGCCGGACAAGGTTATCCCTTTGCCGTCATTGGCGGCCATAAATTCGATCGGCAACACCAGTTCATGTTTAAACCCGATGGTTTGGATGCCGTCCTTTACAAACACCTTTGGCGCAGGCCAATGAAATGCCACGCCTTTCAAATTCTTGGACCCGCCCCAGCGAAACTGCGGCGGAATGCCGTTGCCGCCCGGCGCACGCCAATAGGTTTTCCAACCATCCTTGAGCCGGATCCGCAACGCCGCCATATGGGTGCCGCGGGCCGTGCGATACCCCGGCAGGATATCGACAGAGGCAACCCCCTGAACGTCATACTGTTGTGCAACAGCCGGCAGCGCCGCGCCAAGGGTTGTAGCAACAAGGAAAGGCGTAACAAACTGCATTCTATACTTCCTGTCTTGGATCCCGTTTAAAATAGGCATTATTGCCAAAAGGTGAAGTCACAATACAGCGATTGCTCCTGCCCCCTTGCAACTGCCCCCCAAGAGGCCCATTGTTAGGGTATGAAACCCAATGACACCTTACCGCATCTTGATGGAAAACTGCTGATTGCCATGCCTTCTATGGGCGATCCGCGGTTTGAAAAATCCGTAATTTATATCTGCGCCCATTCCGGCGACGGGGCCATGGGGTTGATTATCAACAAACCTGCCAAGGACCTGAAATTCGGTGACCTGCTGGAGCAGTTGAAAATCAAATCCGACCGCCCGATCGAAGGCATTGACGTGCATTATGGCGGCCCCGTGGAATACGGGCGCGGTTTTGTGCTGCATACGCGCGATTATGGCAGCGAGGATTCCACGCTCACGGTGAATGACGAATTCGGTATGACGGCCACACTGGATATTCTGGAGGCCATTTCCAACGGCGAGGGACCGGATGCCTGTTTGCTGGCGCTGGGTTACGCTGGTTGGGGGCCGGGCCAGCTCGAGGATGAAATCCGCGCCAATGGCTGGCTGACCTGCGATGCGGATCCGTCACTGGTGTTCGAGAAAACCCCCAAGGGTAAATGGCTGGCAGCGCTGGAAACGCTCGGGATCGACCCGCGCATGTTGTCCGCCGCCGGTGGCAGCGCCTGAACTGCAGCAGCAGCCCGACAAATTCTGCCGAACCGCTCAGGGCCGAAAGTATCTCACCGAGAACTTGAAACACCAAGTTAAAGGCGAGATGCTCTAATTCTGGCCGATATCGTTTTCAAAGACCTTGGTTGTGGTCACACCGGGCAGCTTGGCAAAGCTCTCCATCAGCTTGGCCGGAAACCACGTTTGTTTGATCCCGCCAAACCCCGGCAACTGGCGTAAGATACGCGAGGTGTTATTGGCGCAATGGGCATCCGGTGAAGGGCCAGCCGCAAAAACCAACTGGCGCGCCTGTGCCGCAACTTCGGGCGAAACATAGATTTTTTGCGACACCACATGGTGCGTGGAGCGCGCATGAAAGCTGTCGTATTGGGCCATCAATGCCGGTTCCATGCCAAACAAAACGTCATTGCGTTCCGGTGCCCAGCTATGGAACCATCGCCCCGCCGGATCATACATGATCAATTCACTGCCATTGATCACCAAAGAGGTATGCCCCCCGGAACCGGTGCGGTTGTTGATCATAGTTTTCAGGATCAGATACGGTTTTTCCCCGGTCACATAACGCTTTTGCGCCACCAGTTCGTCCGAAGCCCAGATTGACTTGCCCCCACAGCCCGTCAAAATAACGCCGGCCATAACCAGCAGCAGCACACGCAGCATTTTCATTGATTATCCCACCCACCAGGGCAAAGTTTTTCCTGTTTCAGGAATTGAACACAGCCATAAAGATCAGCGCGGCAATTGCGAACATGCCAATGCGGATTGTCCAACGGATGAATCCGTCAAAGGTTTCTTCCTGCACATGGGTATCCATGGATCCGTGTTTATAGTCACTCATTGTTTTTCCCCTTAAATTATCTGTGTGGCATTTAAATCCAATTTCCGCACCGATTGCAAACCCTCTTTCGCAACTGCGACTCTGTTTACGTTTGTTTTTGCGCCAATTGTGCAGCCAACCCGAACCCGATACGGCGCGCATTGCCGGCGGTGTTTTCCTTGGGCGCGGCAACCAGCATCACATTCAACTGGCTGACATGCTGCACGATCTGGCTTTTGGCACCGTGCATATCGGTGCCGTAAAAGGTAATCAGGTCTGGCGCAAAATACCCCATGCCCTGAATTCGCAACGCCCCCACATCGCCGCCGGTCAGCCCCATACCCACCTCGTGATCGCCATCCAGCTGTTCTTCAAAGCTCTGGATATACAAAACCATCCGCTCATAGGCCCATTCCGCCGGAGATTTATCCTCGAGCTTCCTTTTGGCCAGAACCTCGGGCAAGGGGTGGGTTTCTTCAACCGCTTCTCCGTCTTCCAGCACATGAACCGCATATCCTTCGGGCAGGGCGCTGGCCTCCAGTGCTTCGGCGGTGGTTTTGATTTTGTCACCCACCGTCATATCCTCTGAAACAGCAACGCGCCGTTATCGCCCATGTGTCGGGTCACCTTGCCGATTTGATGCAGGTGGTTCAAATGTCCCACTGCCTCTACCAGCGCCAACCCGTATTCCCCCGCGCCGATTTTGCGTTTGAACAAAGGCTGAAAACACTCACCGGCAGATTTCGGGCTGTCCAGATGATCCAGCAACCGCACCAGCGCGCTATGATGGTTGTCGATCAGTTGACGCATCCGGTCCGGCAGACCGGTAAAGGGCAACTTGTGACCGGGCAAAACAAAATGGTCATCTGACGCAATCGCGGCAAAACGTTCGCAACTGGTCAGCCAGTCCTGTACGGGGTCGGCCTCGGGTTCTGTGGCGTAAACGCCAAGGTTGGAGGAAATCCCCGGAATGATCTGGTCACCGGCAATCACGATGTTGTCGTCAAGGCTCCAGAGCGTAGCATGTTCGGGCGCGTGGCCATTGCCGATCAGCACCCGCCAGCGACGCGCGCCAATGGTGATTTCATCGCCTTCCTTGATCCGGTGGAACCCCAGCGGCATTGGATGCACCACATCGGCAAAATTGAACGGGCGTTCGGCAAGCCGGCCTTGCAGCACGTCGTCGGCCATGCCCGAGCGCCGGTAGAATTCAATGGTTTCGGCCGGCCATTCCGCCTGTACATCCAGCGTCAGCATCCGCGAAAACAGCCACGCCGTGCGTGTGGTCCAGAGCGCTGCCCCGTGGTGTTTGATAAACCAGCCCGCGTTGCCCATATGGTCCGGATGGTGGTGCGTCACCAGAACACGGGTCACAGGCCGGCCCGCCAATGGTCCCGCCAGCAACTTTTCCCACACGCCGGTGCTGCGCTTGGAATGGAAACCGGTGTCGATGATGCATCATCCCTCCCCGTCCGCCTACGCATAGACGTTGACATGGTCCAGCTTCTTCGGCAGCGGCAGGCGCATCCACAGATTGCCGTGGGCCACTTCGATGGCCTCACCCTCGGCGGGCGGAGTTTCATGCGGGT
>CAMZLM010000111.1 GCA_947311485.1 uncultured Paracoccaceae bacterium | reverse complement strand
TGTGGATGCATTGGCACGGGTGATTGGCTCTTTACTGTCAGACGCCCCCCACCGTGCAAAAATGGGGCTGGCCGGACGCACCAAAATTATTGCGGACTATACCGTTGACAACGAGGCCGGCTGGCTCGCGCATCTGTTCAGGGCCTATGCCAATAACGCCCCACAACCGGATAAACGCCCATGAAAACAGGGGCTGTCATCATCGGGCGCAACGAAGGCGCACGTCTGCTGGCCTGTCTGGAATCCATGCAGGGCATGGTAAAGCGGATTGTCTATGTGGACAGCGGGTCTACCGATAACAGCGTTGCCGCCGCCCGTGCTATCGGGGCCGAGGTGGTGGAATTGGACCCCGCCAAACCCTTTACCGCCGCCCGCGCCCGCAGCGCAGGATTTGCTGCGCTCAAAGCCGGTGATCTGCCGGAACTCGTACAATTCGTGGACGGGGATTGCACCTTGCAAGAAGGCTGGCTCAACGCTGCCGAACAGGAACTTGCCCGCGATGCAACCCTTGGCATTGTCACCGGTTGGCGTGCTGAAATTCACCGCGAAACCAGCATCTATAATGCCCTGTGCGATTTTGAATGGCACCGGCCTGCCGGCGATATTCTGACCTGTGGTGGCGATATGATGGTGCGCAGTGCGGCCTTTGATCAAGTCGGCGGTTTTAACCCCACAGTGATCGCCGCCGAGGATGACGAATTCTGCGTACGCATCCGCAAGGCCGGCTGGAAAATGCGCCGCCTGCCCCTGCCCATGACCCGCCACGATGCCGCCATGACCCGTTTTTCCCAATGGTGGAGCCGCGCGGTCCGCTCCGGCCATGGTTTCGCACAAGTGGGGTTTCTGCACCCCGACTATTTCACCCGCGAACGCAAGCGGGTGCTGTTTTACGGCGGCCTGTTGCCGTTCCTTGCCCTGGCGGGGGCACTGGTTTCCCTGTGGGTGCCGCTGGCCGTGATGGCGATCTATGCTGTAAACTACATCCGTACCGCACAGGGCTTGCACCGCGAAGGCCTGCCCAAAACCGAAGCCTTGCGCCATGCGGTGCTGATTACCTTGTCCAAGGTCCCGAATTTTCAGGGAATGGTGACCTTTTGGTGGCGCCGTCTGCGGGGTCATAAAATAAACATAATAGAATATAAATAAGATCGCGTAATTTTGCGTAATAAGTGAGTGTGTAAATGTCAGGTAAACCCATCCGTGTCGGCCTTGTCGGGGCCGGCTATATTGCCCGCTGGCACGGGGATGCCATCAAGGCCAGCACAGATGCCCGTGTAGCTGCCGTTTGTGATGTGTCCGCAGGTGCCGCCGGTGAATTGGCAGCCGTTTACGGGGCTGCCGTGTATACCTCGCTTGATGAAATGATTGCCGCCGGCATCTGTGACGCCGTGCATATCCTGACCCCGCCGCATCTGCACAAGGATCTGGCGATCCAGTGTTTACAAGGCGGGCTGCATTGCTTTGTTGAAAAACCCTTTGCCCTGTCTCTGGAAGAAACCAAGGCGATTACCGCCGCCGCACAGGAATCGGGTAAACACGTCGGCGTTGGCCACAACTTCCTTGGCCTGCCCGCCTATGACCGGCTGAAATCCACATTTGATGCAGGCGGATTGGGCAAGGTCGCCTCCGCCGATTTCAACTGGAATTTCCCGCTCGCCCCGCTGCGCTCCGGCCCTTTTGGCCTGTGGATGTTGCAAGAACCCAAAAACCTGCTGCTGGAATTGTCTCCGCATCTGTTCGCCTTTGCGATCGATCTGTTCGGGCCGGTGGAAATCCTGCATCTGGATATGGGGAAACCGGTCGAACTGTCCGGTGGTGGCACCCGTCACCAGAGCTTTCGCATTCTGGCGCGTGCCGGTGACACCGATCTGAATTTCACCCTGACACTGGCGGAAACCATGGATGACCGCAGCATCACGCTACGCGGGTCCTCCGGTATTGCACGGCTGAACTATGCCGCCGATATCGTGTTGAACCCGCTGGTCTACCAACTGTCACAAGCTTGGGCGCATCTGCGCGAGGGATCGGTCAATTTTGCCCGCCATGTAGCCTCACTCAACCGCAATTCCGCCTATGGCGTCAGTTTTGCCCGCACGGTGGAAAACTTCTATCACGCGCTGGCAAACGGGCTGGACATTGACCCGAAATATTCGGCAGCCGCCGCAGAAAATGTGATGCAGGCAATCGAGCGCAGCATTCAGATGATGCCGGATCAGGGCCGCGATACCACCCCGGCCAAACCTGCCCGCCGCACACCGGAACCGAGCGTTCTTGTCATCGGCGGTACCGGTTTTATCGGTCGCCACCTGACCCGCGCGCTGGTAAACAGCGGCCGCGATGTGCGGGTGCTCAGCCGGGGAAAATCCGGCCCTTTTGCCGATATTTCCGATCACGTGGAGCTGTTCTCCACCTCGCTCAAAGATCCCGAAGGCCTGCGGGCCGCCATGCAGGGGATCGACGCGGTTTACGATCTGGCGAAATCCGTGGATACCACATGGGAGGCCTGCCTGCAAAACGATGTGGGCGTACGCGAAACCATTGCACAAGCCGCGCTGGATAGCGGCGTGAAACGGCTGATCTATACCGGTACGATTGCCTCTTTCGATATGTCCGGTCCGAATGGGGAAATCACCGACGCTACCGAATTTGACGCCGACATGAGCGACCGAAACCTCTATGCCCGATCCAAGGCCGAATGTGAAAAACGTCTGATGGATATGCACCGCAAGGACGGCCTGCCGCTGGTAATTGCCCGACCCGGCATTGTGGTCGGTGCCGGCGGGCCACTGCAACACTGGGGCATTGGCCGTTGGCAAGGTGCCGGAACCGTGCGCATCTGGGGCCAAGGAAATAACATCCTGCCCTTTGTCCTGATCGAGGATGTCTGCGACGGGTTGATCAAAATGCTGGATGTGGAAACGGCTGTCGGCCAGTCCTTTAACCTTGTGGGCGAACCGATGATGACCGCCCGCGATTATTTTGATGCGATCCACGAAACCCTTGGGGCAAAAATCCAGATCCGCTCCGGCAACTTGCACGCCATGTATCTGGCGGACGGGGTCAAATCCGTGTTGAAAAAACACGCGCTGCGCCGGCAAGGTGTCATTCGCCCTTCCTTGCGCGACTGGAAATCCCGCGCCCATTATACACCATTCAGGATAGACCACGCCAAACAGGTTCTGGACTGGCATCCAACCAGAGACCGGCACTATTTCATTGAACAGGCCATTACCAAAGCTGGCCTGTTCGGCTTCTAGCCATAATTACAACAAATCTTTCCTGTTTATGAATAGAGAAACTATGGATACCATTGAGGCCATGACCGAGGACAACACATCTGACTGGAGCGACCGGCTTACTAAAATGGCCGATCTGCCACCGCCGCGAAAGCAACGCAGTCGGGGGCCGTCCCCGTTTTCCTATAAAAACCTGCCAATGATTGTGTCTCATGATCCTTGGGATGCCTATGAAGCGGTTAAGCTCAATCCGGAGCATTTGCTCCAAAACCGGGTTTTGAACGGCGATCAAAACCACCCGGCTCAAACAGCATTTGACCTGTTGCGCACCAAATTGATGCACACGCTCAAGGAAAAAGGCTGGAAACGCGTGGCGATCACCTCTCCGACAGAGGGATGCGGTAAAACATTTGTCGCGATCAATTTGGCCCTGAGCCTTGCACGCCGCGACAACACCCGCACGGTATTGATGGATATCGACCTGCGAAACCCCGGCATGGCCACGACTTTGGGCGTCCCCGCACGCAACCGGATGCGCCATTTTTTGGACGGGCAGCTACGCGAACATGAATTTTTCTGTAAGATCGGAAAAAACCTGATGGTTGGCCTGAACAGCAAACCGGAAACCGATGCATCAGAACTGTTACAGCGCAATTCCACCCACGACACCCTGACAATTATGGGGCATGAGCTGGAACCGGATGTAATTTTATACGACTTGCCTGCCGTTTTGAAATACGATGATGTTCTTTCCTTTTTGCCACAAGTGGACGGTGTTCTGTTGGTCGTCGGTGGCGGTAAAACAAAGGCCACTGACATCCGCAAAACAGAAAAACTGCTTGGCGAACAAGTGCCTTTGCTTGGGGTTATTCTCAATCAGGATGAAAGTATTTCCAGTCGTTTGTTTTAAATCGCCCCATCCTTTTATCTTATGACGCTACCGGTTGTGCCCATCGCGCGTAGCACTCCGGAAGCGCGGCGCGTATGTGCCTCAATTTCCTTCGATTACGGGTTCAAGACCTAATTCGACTTTTTACAAATTGCGAAAATTGCCGAACTCCCAAGGCATCAGTAGTTGCCAATACGGCCAACCGCAGCCGTCGAAGAAACGAATCCCGCGGGGTTTTAACAACTGGAATGGCGACCACCGGCATTATCTTTAGCTGACGTTCCAATTGTGCAGAAGTTCGGATCACCGGATTCAGCAATTCCAACAGCAACACCAGACCACCAGCCACCAACAGGCTGACAATTCCGCCTATGACCACAATTTTTTTGCGATTCGGGGAAACAGGGTGTTCCGGTACAAGGGCCGTTTCCAACACCGACAGCAGCCCGGATTGTTGACCTGTTTCCAAAATTTGGCTAATTTCAGCCTCGGCTCTGTTTTTACTTATGACCGAAAATTGATCTTCAAGCTGGGTCAGTTTTCGTTGCAACAGATTAAAGTCTTTCTCCACTTTCGGAGCATTATCCAATGCATTCTGAATTTCCCGGCGACGGCCTTCAATCAACTGACGCTGGTCTTCTGCTAGCAAAAGCTGTTTGGCCAAATCATCCTTGCGTAATTTTTCTTTGGAATTATTCAGCTCGACAATCTGCTGCTCCACTTCCAAAAGCGCCGCTTCCAACGCAACAAGTTTCTCTTGTTGTGTGGACAAAGCAGACGGTAAAGATGCTGCATTCTTGCGCTTGAACGACGCAATTTCAGCATCCAGCTGATCAATTTCTGCCCCGATGCGCTTCTCTTCGCTCTCAAAAAACCGCAATGCACGGTTGGCCAGTTGTTGCCGTTCAGACCGGTTTTGCACCAACACACGATTGACAAAATCATTTGCAATCACCGCCGCCAGTTCCGGATCCCCCATTCGCACAGTTATGGTCAACGCCGAAGGTGCCGCATCCGGACGCCATGCTTGCCCCGGATCGGTAAGTTGCTCGATCCGCGTCGCCTGTCGCAACGCCAACACCTGATCGCTGGGTGACATCGAAGGGCCGTCCTGAAATAATTTATGCTTTGCGATGATTTCCAGTAGATTATCCCGGGCCATGATCCGCTGTTCGATTTTACGCAAATACTGTGACAGCGATGCCCCCGCATTTTGAGAACCTACCTGATCCGACAGCTTTGAGTTGCCAATTTGGATCACCGCAGTGGTTTCATACAAACGCGGCAAAGAAAACGCATAAAAGATAGATGCCACGACCCCCAACACCGCAATCGGTCCCCACACGGGGATCCGGCGCAACAGCATATTCACAGTCTCGTTTATTGTTTGGACAAGGTCCATATTCTATCCTTTCCAGTCGCTGGAAGTCAGTGTCATAGCTGTCAGAATTAATCCATTCCCGATCTGAAAACACCCGTTCAGACATTGATTATCCGTAAATCCGCGCATTGCACCGTTAAATCTGGCGGCAAACAATCCTTTTGCAAAGTCAAAAGAAACCGAAAACCGATCAAACCCGAACAGTTCCCCTGTTAGCGGATATTGGGCTTTGTAGGCCGTTTCCTTGGCGCTAAAAACCAGACGCGCCAACCGTGCACGCCGAACCGGTGGATGATCTGACAACCACCTGATTTCGACATCTTGGCACACCTCCGGAATCAATTCCGCATCAAGGGGAAGATCCTCCTCCAGATCCACGCCAAGCGATACAAAATTCCGCGCCGAAGCCACCAGCGCAATGCAGGCTGTTGTGGAATGAGAGAGACTGCCAACAACATTTTCCGGCCAAACAGGCGCGCGATCCGGTGCCACAAGAATCGGGGCGGTCGCGTAACCGAACGGAGCCATGGCCCGTCGTGCAACACCGCGCCCAACCATAAATTCAACCCGCCGTTTCCGGCTCATTTTGACGGCGTATCCTTGTTCCAGCGGATGCAATTCCCCCCCCGCCATTCGCGGATCACCCGTTGCAACAGACACAGTGGCAGGCAATATTTTTCGTGCCATTTGTGCCAGTTCTGCAGCCCTAATATCAGGGGCCGAATGTATCATCCGTTACCCCCACGCCGCGCGCGCATGGCGCGTCGTTTGGACATTGCGTCGCTACGCTGCTGCGCTTGATGGGCCACATCCATTGCCGGTTTTTTTGCAACAGAGGTGTCGGTTTGGTCACTAAGCCGTGCCGCCAATGCCGAAAGAACAGGGAACCGGAAAATGTCGGTGATGCTCAGCTTGCTGATGCCTAAATCCGCCTTGATTTCACGATGCGCCTGCACGGCAAGCAAGGAATGCCCGCCCAGATCAAAGAAATTATCATCCGACCCAATGTTATGCACCCCAAGCACCCGCGTCCAAACCTGCGCGATTTTTTCTTCGACAGAATTTTGCGCCATCGGTTTTGAGGTTACTTCCGCCTTGCTCTGCGCGGCAAGCATAGGTGCCGGCAAGGCATTTCGGTCGACCTTTTGATTGGGTGTCAGCGGAAAGCTGTCCAACTGTACAAAATGCGATGGCACCATATAACCCGGCAAACAGGCCGCCAAACGCATGCGTAAATCGGCATCCTGAATTGCCTGGTCCGCCACGAAATAGGCTACCAAACGGGTGTCACCGGCGCTTATTTCACGGGCAACAACTACGGCTTGTTGCAGGCCATCGACCCCTTCCAGCGTTGTTTCAATTTCACCCAGTTCAATGCGGTGCCCCCGCAATTTGATCTGGTTATCGACGCGACCCAGAAAATCGATTCTACCATCTGCGCGACGACACACCAGATCACCTGTGCGATACATGCGTCCACCCGTCCTGAAGGGGTTGATTAAAAACCGTTCCGCCGTCAAATCCGCCCGTTGCCAATAACCCCGTGCCACACCGTCACCGCCGATGTACAGTTCACCGGGCACACCGATCGGGACCGGCTTAAATTCGGAATCCAGCACATAGAGCTGTGTATTGGCGATAGGCGTCCCGATATTGACCAGGCCTTCGGCAGTATTTGCCGTTTCGGTTGAAGACCAAATCGTGGTTTCCGTTGGCCCGTACATGTTTTCAATCGATGCCGTGGTAATGCCGGACAGCGTTTTAACCAGCTCCCCGGGCAGGGGTTCCCCGCCAATCAACACGTGTTGCAATCGGCCAAATGCACGGTGCGTTTCCGGTTCGTTAATCAACATGCGTGCCATGCTGGGCGTGCACTGCAGGTGGGTTACCTTGTGACGTTGAATTTGTGCCGCAATTGAAAAATCATCCGCCGCGATTTGGGTTGGCTGATTGGCAATCGCCAACACCTCGGCCAAGGGCACCAGCCCTTCCAGAACCGTTTCAACCGGAATGCCATAATCAATCAGGCAGGCAATTTCGCTCACCCCGATGGCCTTGAGCTGTTCTACACGCTGCAAGCAATCTGCCTTGGAGCCAAACAAACCGGCGGTTTCAAAATAGCGCTCAAAGGCGTATTCTAGGATACCGTCGACCTCGTCCTCCCCCAGTGTTGCCAAATCAAGTTCAAATGCGTTTTTCACGCCTTCGGGACGCTTGAATGCCGGAAATTCCCACGCACATTGACGGATCAGCCCGGCTGCCGCCCCCATATAGGATTTCATCGGCCCACGCGCAATTTCACGGGCATGATCCCGATCGTCGGCAACATAGCTGTGCAACATCATGGTCACGGTAAAATCTGCCGGATCATGGCCCGCATTGCGCAGAGCAGCATGGTAAATCTTGATCCGGTCCGCCACGACATCAATGGTTTGCCCCAAAAGGTGGGTCAGCACATTGGCCCCGATTTCACCTGCTTCACGCCAGGTATCGGGGTTGCCCGCAATCGTCACCCAGATCGGGAGTTCTTTGGACACAGGACGTGGCAAGGTGGTCACGGCAAAAGGCGTGCCGTCTTTGGTCGGAAAATCCACCGTTTCACCGCGCCACAAAGCGCGCAAATCCTCGATCGCTTTGAACATTGCCGGCTTGTTGTTTGGCGGCGTGTTTTCCGGCCGCAAAACAAAATCGTCCGGCTGCCAGCCCGCTGCAATTCCCAAACCGGCCCGCCCGTTGGTCAAGTTATCAATCACGGCCCAGTCTTCGGCAATGCGGGCCGTGTGGTGCAATGGCGCAACGCAACTGCCCGAACGCACGGCAAGGTTACGGGTCACAGCCGCAACGGCCGCTCCGGTCACAGACGGGTTGGGATACGGCCCGCCAAAGGCATGAAAATGCCGTTCCGGCGTCCAAACCGCACAAAACCCGTGCTGATCCGCGTATTTCGCGCCCTCCAGCAACAGCTTGTATTTATCTCGGCCAACACCGTCATCATTGCCCCAGAAAAACAGGCTGAAATCCATTTTCTGATCCGAAATCGTTATCCCGCCGGCAGAAGGCGTTATTTTGCTTTCGTTAGAGGCCAAAACCACCTTGAAGCCCCGCGCTAGGGTATAGAACAGCTCCAGCACCGAAATATCAAACGACAGGCTGGTCACCGCCAACCAGACACCGGGGGGATTGTGATTGATCCGTTCATCCATTCCGGCAAAGAAATTCGCCACGTTGCGATGTTCAACCATCACGCCTTTGGGTAATCCAGTAGAGCCGGAGGTGTAAATCAGATAGGCCAAATCCTCTGGCGAAACATCACTGTCCGGATTGGTTGTCGGGGCTGCCGAAATTCGGGGATCCGCATCAACTTGCACCACAGCCGCGGAATGGGTCGGCAGCCGATCAGCCAGATGGGCCTGACACAGAATAACAGGGGCCTGGCTATCACTGATAACATGCGCAATCCGGTCTGCCGGATAGTCCGGATCCAGTGGCACATAGGCCCCGCCGGCCTTGTGAATTGCCAAGGCCCCCACCATCATATCAAGCGACCGCTCGGTAAACAGGCCGACCGCGACGCCGGGTATCACACCGTTATCGCGCAACACATGCGCAACCTGATTGGCACGGACATTCAGATCCTGATAGGTCAGGGATTGGCCTTCGAAAACCAATGCTTCAGCCGTGGGTATTTTGGCAGCCTGCTGTTCAAACAGCTGATGGATACAGATATTTTCATAGTCTTTCTGAGTGCGGTTCCACCCAACCAGAACCTGATCCAGTTCGGTTTCAGGCAAAATGGACACATCGGCAAAGCTCTGCCCAGCCAATTCGCCGCGCGCCATTCTGGAGGCCAGATCGGTCAGTTGCGCCGCGAGCCGATTGGCCGTATCCGCATCAATCCGGTTCGCATCATACCACAGCATGGCCGCGCCATTTGCGGAAATCGCCAGCGTCACCACTGTCCCCGGCAATAAACCGGCATCCCCCCCCACATCAACGCCGATATCCGGCATCCGGAATTGATCAATCGCCGGATCCCGCGCAATCAAATCCCGCGCATAGGGACCTTTGGCAAGAAGTGTTGCGCACATGTCCTCCTGTTGCGCCAAAGCATCGCCGCAGGTTTTGGCATTGCGATCATATTCAACCGGCAACCAATCCGCGTGATAGGCTGGCGAAATATCCGCCCCCTGTGATTGATCCCGATACGCAATCGAAACACCCCCCGTTTCCGAGAGCTTTTCAGCCCAGAGCGACACCACCCCGCGCCAGGTGTGCACAGCGTTTTCCCCGTTTACAGCCACAGATTTCGGTTTTTGATCCCGCTCCGGTCCCTGCGCCATAGGTAAAATTGCAGGCCGGAACGTCGCCAGCTTCTGACGCCAAAACGGTTCGTTTTTTACCAACATCGTCGTTTGGCGATTTAATTCTTCTATCTCTGCCGGGCTTGGCGACAAAAGGACATCGCCCTGTTGCACCACATCATCAGGCGCAACAGGCATACCATTTTGATCCCGCACCCCCCGCAAAACAATCGACCCAAATCCGGTGGCCACAGTTATTTCCGTATCTGAAACACGTTCCACCAACCCCGGTTTCGCATCTGCATTGCCAACGGCCACGGTCTCTGCATCCCCGACCAGCAGCACGGCATTTCCTGCCTGAATTTTTGCACAAGACAGCGGATTCCAATAGCCGCTGTGATCCAGACCATGCACCAGCGCAACCAGTTCTTCTGCCGGACGGTTGAAATCCAGCCGCCCCGCCGCTGCAGGCCTGTCATTTTTTGCAAAATACCGCCGCAAGCTCAGATCCTGCTTCACAAAAGCAGACGGGCCGACATCAAGCTTGTCCAACATGGGTGCAAAGCTATCAATCGCGGCCCCGAAACATTTTGTGTTAAGGGTAAAGGCCGTATCCGTTACCGACACATCAAACAAACGTTGTTCGACAATATCGCCCTTGTCGACACCATTCGTAATCACATGCCATGTAATTCCGTACCGTTTCTCCTGATTGATAATCGCCCAGACCGGCGTGTTCAATCCGGCATAGGCAGGCAATGGGCCGTCATGGAAATTCACCGCCCCCTGTGCGGCCTGATCCAAAACCGATTGCGGAATAATATCCAGATTGGCAATGGAAAACAGCCAATCAAAATGCACGTTTTTCAGGCCTTCGGCCAAACCTGCCCCCGGCGCAATCACCGGTAGGTTTTTCGAGGTCGCCCATTGAATAATATCGGTATTGCGCGACACAACTGCCTGAATATCATGCCCGCGTGCCAGCAGGATTTCGGAACATTGAATGAGCAAGGATTCATTACCCATCACAACACAGGGATATATATTAGCAATCGGGTTTTTCATTTTTTCTCCTGACCTGCAAAGCAGGTTTTCTTTGATACCGGGTGGTTTTGATAACGCAATGGGTGGCGATCCTGAGTAAGGCTATGTCGGGCGAGATCCCGTAAAAACCGCTTTGGGCCTTGGGGTGTTTTACCTTGTACTGCGTGCCGCAAATAACAAAACGCCCCGCCCAGTAAATGCGCCGCTGTTGCCAGCTTGGCGTAAAACGGGCCATGGTTTTTAACAAAATAATGCCGGCGGGAATCAAACCAGTATTGTGGCATTCGTTCCCAATTCCGCATGCCGGTAGACACCGATCCGATATGCGCAACCTCGCTTGAGCGCACATAAACGGTGGGCCAACCGGCCTGTAAAGCACGCCGGCATAGGTCGGTTTCCTCAAAATACAGAAAAAACCGTTCGTCAAACAGCCCGATCTGGTCAAGCACCGCCTGCCGCATCATCAGGCTGGCCCCCGCCAGCCAATCAACCTGACAGGTTTCCTTTGGCAAAGGCAGCGGTACGATGCTGTTTTTCAACAGGCGACTTATCGGGCCAAACTTGATCGCGCCCTCAAATTCACCGGCAACGGACGGAAACCGAAACGCGGTTAAATGCGGCTCGCCGTCCTGACCATGAATATAACTACCGGCGAATCCGACCTTGGGGTGTGTCTCCAGATAGTTCAACAATTCCGAAACGGTATCCCGATTGGGAAAAGCATCCGAATTCAGAATATAAACGTAATCCGGCCTGTCACCGTTGGATAATCCGGCCTTGATCCCGACATTGTTTCCGGCCCCGAACCCCCCATTTCGCCCGGATTGCAACACCCGCACCCGCCCGTTGGCAGACCAGCCTTTTTCTTGCACGGCCTTGGTCAGCTTTTCAAAAGAGCCGTCTTGGGAATCATTGTCGACAATGATTATTTCCCCGTTAATCCCTTGTGTGGACATCAATGCAGCGGCAAGGGATTCCAAGGTCATGTTAGCAGTTTTGTAATTCAGGATAACAGTAAGCAAAGTCGGTTTTTTCATGTCTCTACTCCGCTGCCTGACCGTATGAAACGGGGTCTTCTACCGCTTCGATACAGGATTTTATTTTTGCGGCCAGCACCCGTACATTGGGTTCCAGAACCATAGAATCATGATCCCCGGGAACCTCGAATACCTGCAATTGATTTGCCCATTGACCCCAGTCATTGTCGGGGAAGACATAGGCGCGCTGGCTGTCGATCCATTGATCTGCAGACACCTGCCAATGCCCCTGTAACGGTGGCCGGAACAACACAAGCGGGCCATCCCAGCGTTGCAAGGAATACCCGGCCACAGATTGCAAAAATGCGGCCTCGATTTCGGTGTCGTGGAATTGGTGTTGTTGCTTGGCGGCGGCCTCGCTCGGGCGGCGTTTGGCGATTTCCCACTTGATCCGGTTGGCAATCCATTGCCCCAGATACCCCATGCCCTTTTTCTTCAATTCGAGCCATTGGATCATCCACCGATCACGCCGCGTCAGCGGGCGACGCTGTGGTAACGGCGTATCCAGCATCACCAGCAAGGAAACTTTTTCACCGGCATCTTCAAGCTGTCGGGCAATTTCATACGCCGTGATTCCCCCGCCGGAAAATCCGCCAATCAAATACGGGCCATGGGGCTGCACCATCCGCATTTCCGCAATATAATCGGCGGCTGTTTGTTTCATATCCGTGTGCGGGGCCTCGTCGCCATAAAGCCCGCGCGCCTGCAACCCGTAAAAAGGCCGGTCCGCCCCGATCAAATGCCCTAGATGGCGCAGGTTCAGCACATTGCCAAACATCCCCGCTACAAGGAAAAACGGTGTTTGCGTACCGCCTTCACCTGCATGCATAGCAACCAAATGGGTAAAGCGTTGTGTCGGTTGGTCAGGTGTTTCACTTGGTGTTTCTGTTTCTGTGCCAAAGCCAACTTTCGCGCCGATCAGGTTTGCGCATTTGGCAATTGTCGGGGCCTCGAACAGGATTGAAATCGGGAAATCCACTTGATAGGCTTTCTTGATCATCGCAAACAACCGCACCGCAATCAGGGAATGTCCACCCAGATCAAAAAAGCTGTCGTTGATACCGACCCGTTCAACACCCAACAAATCCTGCCAGAAACCGGCCAACGTCCGTTCGATATCATTGCCCGGTTCAGCAAAGTCGGAATCAAGTTCGGGGCGTTCAAATTTTTGCCCACTGGCCTGTTGTTCCATCGCCGCCTTGTCATTTTGCGCAACAAGGGCCGGCAACGGCAAAGAGGAAACAATCACTTGCGATTGCCGCGTGCCAAAAGCGGCAATAAAGGCAGCGGCCCCTTCAGACGGTGTAATCCCTTGTGACAAATTATGCTGCAACCACTGTTCCGCTGGCGACAGCGGGGCTGGCTCGTTTGTGGTTTCATCGTCGAACCGGACCTCATGCGTGTTCAGGCGCGGCGTTGCAAAGCCGGCCTCCAGCCGCTTGATCGCAAAATCCGAAATCTGCAAACAAACCACCCCGTTTTCATCGCAAAGGGTGATATCAAACCGCGCAAATGGTGCGTCCGCCGTGTTTTCCGCAGCATTGCGAACCCAGCTATAAACCCGTGCAGGCAACGGTTGATACACCCGTACCCGCCCATAAGACACCGGCACCCACAAATGGGTCGGTTGATAGCCAGCAATCAATTCCATCGCCCAACCGGTCGCCAGATCGAGCAATGCCGGATGCAGGAGATACCCGCTTTCAATATCCAAACCCGCCTGTTCCGGCAGGGCCAATTCGGCAATGCCTTCGCCTTGACCATAGGCCATGCGTTGCAACACACGCCAACGCGGGCCAAATCGCAAATGGTTTTCCTGTGGCGATTTCAGGCTCCCCCCGACAGGTGCAACCTGTTCAGCCCCGCAACGGGCAAAAATTTCCTGCGGGTTGATCGGGGCAACATCCGCCAATGGAACCAGCGACAGGTTTGCCTGGGCATTCAATTGCCAACCCTTGCGCCCGTCCAGCACACAATCACTGCGCAATTCCATGGAATACCCCACACCGGACCGCGCCAATGTCAGACGCATATCGCGCGGGGCTGGCTCTTCCACCTGCAAAGGGCGTAAAAACAGCAAATCATGGATTTCAAAGGCCCCCTCTTCGCCATGGGCACGCAGGGCCTCGGCGGCCAGTTCAAGATAGCCGGTTCCCGGTAGCAGCGCCGCGCCAGACAAGGTGCGATGTTCGTCAAAAACCCAATGCTTGCCAAGGCTGAAGCGGGTCGAAAAAATCCGGTTACCCTGTGCATCAAAACTGGCTTCATCCAAGAGCGGCTGATCGGTTTTTTCAACCGGTGCAGGTTCCACATTCCCGACCCGCGCGGCCAGCGCCTGTGCGGCCATGCCCACTTCGTTCCAAATGCCCCAGTTAATTGCCAAAACCCGGGTTTTATCTGCCTTGCGGCTGGCGGCATAGGCGTTCAGATATTCATTTGCCGCCACATAGTCCACCTGCCCCGCCGGAGCTATCACCGTAGACGTCGAGGAAAACAATACCAGCCAGTCAAGCACACCATCCGCAAACAGTTGGTGCAGAATTTGTGTTCCGTGAATTTTGGGGGCAAAAACATCCTCGATCGTGCTTGGGTTTTTGGCCAGCAATGGCGCATCATCGACAACACCCGCCGCATGGACAACCCCGTTGATCGGGCCAAGCTTTTCCTGAATTTTGGCAATCGTTTCCGTCATTTCCTGCAGGTTGCACACATCGGCAACCGCAACACAAACCGTCCCGCCAAAACTCTCCAGTTCCTGCACGGCCCGAATACGGGCGGCGGTTACATCCTTTGGCCCATGACTGCGTAAATATTTCGGCCAATCCGCCCGATCCGGCAACGGCGTACGCGCCAGCAACACAACATTTGCATTCGCGGTGCGGATCATTTGTTCCGCCAACGTCAACCCGATTCCGCCAAATCCGCCGGTAATCAGGTAAGTGCCCCCAGATTTATAAACCGGCACGCTGGTTTGATCCGGCAGAGCCAGCGGGCCGAATTCCTGTTCAAAACGCTTGTCCGCCCGCAGCGCCGCCGTTGTGTTTTGCGCCGGCGCAAACAAATCCTCAAGGATTTGCAACGCCAGTTTATCCAGCGCCGCCTCTCGTTGACGGGATTTTGCATTTTTAAACCGTGCAATGATATCCACATCCAGCACAGCACAGCTCACCCCCGGGATTTCACGCGGAATCACCCGACACGGACCCGTGACAGTTGCCTTTTCCGGATAGGGCAAACCTTCATCACGCAATTGCATCGCGCCCGAGGTCAGCACCGTCATATGCAACGGCGTTGGCAGGTTTTCTTCGGCAATGGCCTGTGCCAAAAACAATTGCGTGTAAAAACCCTGTTCCTGATTGCGATGAAAAAAACTGCTGCCCGGGCGGTGACTTTCATCCGCCGTCAGCAGCCACAGGTTCACAATCCTGTTCGGCACTGTGCCATGGATCAGCAGCGCTTGAAATAGTTGATCAAAGCCTTCACGGCCCCGTTCCGGCGCAATAACGTAATGGGTGTCATCCTCGCGGGCAAAGGCATCACCCGTGCGCAGTTCGATCACCTCGTGGCCGGCCTTGCGCAGTGCATCGGCCAGACGCGCCCCCACACCGATTTCATCCATCAGCAACAGCCATGTTTCCGGCGGCGTCTGATCCAGTTCTTGCGCTACATCCAGCACACAATCGGCCAGCCGTGGCCGCCATATCGGGCGATACCCCCAATCGGCGGGGTTTTCGGTGCGTGACAGAAAGCTCGAAACCGCAGCCACAGCCCCTTTGCCCGGTTCAATGAAATATTCCGCCCGCTGGAAAGCATAGTTCGGCAACACAACCCGCTGGCGTTTGGCCTCGCCCCAGATTTGCGCCCAATCAATGTCCACGCCCAGCGCCCAGAGTCGCCCAAGCAAGCCGAGAAAATACATATCATCAGCAATGGTTTCATCCGGATGACGCAGGCTCGCCAACACTTGCTGGCCGTTGATTTCCGGATGCATCCGGCTGAGCGACGACAATGCCTTTCCGGGGCCGACCTCCAGGTAAACACGATCCTTTTTGCGGGACAGCGTGGTCATGCAATCGGCAAACTGAATGGTGTTGCGCAAATGGCTGACCCAGTATTCAGGGTCCGTTGCCTGCGCGTCGGTAATAAGATCCCCCGTACGGTTTGACAGAAACGAGATTTTCGGGGCCGACAGGGAAATTCCCCGCAGATAGTCACCGAACTGTTGCAGGATCGGTTCCAGCATACGGCTATGGGCAGCAATATCGATGGCAATCCGCTGGCATTCGATCCCCTGCACCTGCAAACGGGTTTGCAAGGCGTCCAGATCGGCATCCGGCCCAGACACTACAGACAATTCCGGCGCATTTACACTGGCCAGATCAAGAGTTTCCCCAAGGTATTCACGAATGGTTTCCACATCCTGCGGAATAGACAACATCCCCCCCGCCGGCACGGTATCAAACAGTTGCCCACGCAGATGCACAAGACCGATACAATCCTCAAACCCGATCACACCGGCCAGACAA
Source organism: uncultured Paracoccaceae bacterium (assembly GCA_947311485.1). Taxonomy (GTDB): domain Bacteria; phylum Pseudomonadota; class Alphaproteobacteria; order Rhodobacterales; family Rhodobacteraceae; genus Amylibacter. The sequence continues at coordinate 22,463 of CAMZLM010000111.1, read as the reverse complement.
GCCGCCGTATTTTCACCCATGGAATGCCCCACCAACACAGCAGGTTGCACCCCCCAGGACATCCACAGCTGCGCCAGCGCATATTCGGCAATCATAATCAACGGCAACTGCACAGACGGTTTTTTCAACAGCTCCGCCGCCTGCGTACCGTCATCCTCCGGCAACCACAGCGCGCGAATGTCGTAGGTTAGTTTTGGCTGCAAAACATCCAGCCCGCGATCCATCCATTCCTGAAAAACCGGCTCGGTTTCATATAAATCACGCGCCATGCCCACATATTGCGCACCGCCACCGGGGAACATGAAAACCACTTCGGGCGATTTGCCCAGCGCCGTGTGGGTAAACACGCGGCGCAGGTTGTCGCCTTCCAACAGGTCGGCTGCTTCTGCATGGGTTTCTGCAACCAGAACACGCCGATATTCAAAACCGCGACGCCCTTGTTTCAAGGTAAAAGCCACGTCGGCCAATGGCTGTTCCGGATGCGTACGCAAATGAACAGCCAGTGCAGCAGCATTCGCATCCAGCGCCGCTTTCGTGCGCCCAGAAACCGTCAGCAAATGGAACGGCCAATCCGAAGGGTCCGATGGCCCGCGGATGGGGGCCTCTTGCAGCACAACATGCGCGTTGGTGCCACCCACCCCCAACGAGTTCACACCGGCAAGACGGGGCCGGTCACTGACCCAATCGTGCAAACCCGCATTCACCTGAAACGGGCTATTGTCGAAATCAATCGCCGGATTGGGCTTTTCAAAACCCAGACTTGGCGGAATTTCCTTGTGATGGAGGCTCAGCGCGGTTTTGATCAGGCTGGCGGCCCCCGCCGCCGTATCCAGATGGCCAATATTGGTTTTCACAGAGCCGATCCGGCAAAAACCGGTTTTATCGGCTGTCTGACCAAAGGCTTCGCTCAGGGCGGCAACCTCGATCGGATCGCCAAGGTAGGTGCCGGTGCCGTGGCATTCCACATACCCGATGCTGTCGGCAGACACGCCGGCAATCATTTGCGCCTCGGCAATAGCGGCGGCCTGACCATCAACACTGGGTGCGAGGTAGCCTGCCTTGGCAGCACCGTCATTGTTGATGGCACTGCCTTTGATGATGCTCCAGATATGGTCACCATCCGCAATCGCATCGGCCAAGCGGCGCAAGACCAGCACCCCTGCACCACTGCCAAAAACCGTCCCTTGGGCGCGATGGTCAAACGCATGGCAATGGCCATCCGGCGACAAGATTTCCCCGTCTTCGAAAATATAGCCACGACCCTGCGGCAATTCGATGGTGGAGCCACCCGCCAACGCCATATCACATTCGCCGGTCAACAGGGCTTGACAGGCAAAATGCGTTGCCACAAGCGAAGTGGAGCAGGCGGTTTGTAGATTGATGCTTGGCCCCTTAAGGTCAAAAATATGGCTAACGCGAGTGGCCATAAAATCCTTGTCATTGCCGGTATGGCGCAACAAAAACATGCCGGTATCCGCAACAAGATCCGGATTGGAACAAATGTTGAAATAGAAATAGCTGCCCATGCCACAGCCCGCATACACCCCGATCCGCCCGTCAAAATTCTCCGGCGGATGGCCGGCATTTTCCAACGCATTCCAGGATTCCTCAAGGAATTTACGGTGCTGGGGGTCCATGATCGCCGCTTCTTTGGGGCTAAACCCAAAGAAATCCGCATCAAAGTTTTTGTAACCATCCAAAAGGGCCGCTGCAGGTACGTAATTCTTGTGCAGCATTTTACCGGGGTCTTCACCCGCCGCCTGTAATTCATCAGGGGTCAGGCGTGTGATGCTTTCGATGCCATGACGCAGATTTTGCCAATACTCGGATATCGTATGCGCACCGGGAACATGTACCGCCATCCCAACGATAGCCACATCATTTTCACCAATATCTACGTTAACTGTATCATTCGTCATAACAAAACATCACTCGTACTCTGGAACACATCACCGCGCCAAATCTGCACACACACGGGAATTCGCAAGAAATTAACCAATAATTACTGGCCAAAATAAGGCAAAGTTATTGTAAAATGTAAAACCTAATGTGCTCCTCAAGACACGCCCGGTTATTTCAACGCCAATATTGCGTCCAAATTGACCCAAATTGCCAAGACCCCGACGATTGTCCCGAAGACAACAAAAACAAAATCATGCAACGGATCCCACGCCGATTGCCGCCGTGCCAACCATACAACCACCGGATACACGAATACAATTGCTATGCCCTGACTGATCAATGCGCCCAACAAGCCGCCTTTCGACACCCCTACAATCAAACACCCAATCATGGCGACAGCCTTGGTCGCCGCCAACACAAAAAACCGGCGAGAATCACCCGAGGCCAAGGCCGCCTGATCATAGGTTAAAACAATTACCCACGGGATTTGCACCACTGCCGTCACAACAACAATGGTCCCCGCATCCACATAGCGCGAGTCATACAGGAGGTTAACCAACGGAATCCCCCCAAAGGCGAAAACCATCAGCATTGCAAAAATGCTGGCCGTCACGCCAAAACGCACCATGCGCATTTTGTGATAATTCTCCGGTGATTCGGCGGGTGGACGTTCCCGATACAGCGGAATCAGAATTTTATGGATCACATTTGTGCTCAGCGCGAGCGGAAAACTGGCCAGAAAATAGCCGATATTATAAATACCCAGCAATTCAATCGACATGAATTTACCCAGAATAACCTTGTCCCCCTGAGAAAACAAAAATCCGGCAACCGTGCTGAGGAAAATCCATTTGCCGAAATGCACCAACTCCTGCACGGCGGTTGGCTCCCAGCGGAACCGGTTACGCACTCCGATCAAAAAATAATCACTCAAAAACAATTGTACAATCACGCTCACCAAACTGGACAAGACAAAGGCCCAGACGGATTTGGTCAACAAGGCAAATCCGATCGCAGCAAGAATACCGATCGCCTGCGTGGCGATATCAATCAAACTTACCCGCCCCAACATCAAATGTCGGTGCGCCGTTTCCAGCCGTGTTGGATTAAACCCCGCAATCAAAAGCGCAACCCCTGCAACAGGGATCAATTGCAACAATTGCGGTTCATTATAAAACAGCGACATGGGATAGGCGATCAGACAGGATGCAATCCACAGACCGACCCCGCGCATTACCTGAATGGTCCAGGCCGTGTTCAGAAAATCCGGGTCATCGCCGCGTTTGCTCTGCATGATCGAGGGACCAACCCCCACATCGGAGAACATCGCCAAGCCCTGCATGAACACCATCACCAGCGCCATCATGCCAAAGGCTTCGGGGTAAAGAAGTCGCGTCAAAATCAGGTTCGACAACAGGCGTAGCACCTGTGACAGGCCATAGCCAAGCACCGTCCACATCGAAGACCGCATCGCCCGTGCGCCCAGATCATCGCTGGTTAAAATTCTCTTGATCCGGCTCAACGCCCTCTACTCCATGTTTGGTTTTGCAAATGTTTACGACGGCTGGCCAAGGCCACACCGGCATAGACAGCAAAACCGACAGGATCGGAAATCGCCATTTTCAGAGCACGCCATTTACCGAATGCCGGCTTGTCATCATTTTGCAACAGCGCCGGATACTTGGCGGCGATCTCCTGAACGCCGCGATCCTGCCGGGCGCGAACCTTGACCAGATTGGTAAACCCTTCGACAATCGGCCATTCATAGGGTGCCGACACAGCCACCCGTTCATCCGGTGTAAACTGCAAACGCACAAAGGTATCGTCGGAAATAATATCGGGAAATGCCCCCCATCGCGCCCGCCCCGTCGCATTCACGGCAAACAACCCACAACCCGGCACGCCACGGGTAATAAACGGCACCCGCAAATAAATCCGGCGATAGGCGCGACTAATCCAGGTACGACAGGGCGCAACCACCAAGGTTCCGCTGGCATAACGCGGTGCATCCACGGCCAACACCTTGTGCAACAGGGGTATCACCTGCGGCGACACCACAACATCGGCGTCCAGATAAATACGCGTGCCAAACTGCGCGACCCCGTCCCCCGCATTCAACGCCCGCAGCTTGTTTCCCTCTGGCAGATCAAGAACCGTCAATCGCCAACCCTTTTCCCAAGCCAGCGTTTCGGCCTCTTGCGCAATCGCCACGGTCCGGTCACTGCATCCGTTTGCCATCACAATAATTTCTGGAATGTCCGTCCCAGACACCAAATCCGACGCTAAAATTGCTTGCAAACAGGTGCCTATCTGATCAGACTCGTTATTTGCCGGTATCAAAACACTAAACATTGCGGTACGAAATCCCTATTACACAGGCAAAAACAACCGCCCGCGCCTATAATGGGAAGTCTCCAGTGAATGAAAAGCTAAAAATCGGCTATCTTGTCCCACAATTCCCCGGCCAGACGCATATTTTCTTTTGGCGGGAACTGCAAGAACTGGAAAAACGCGGGGTAGAGGTTCAGGTGATTTCTACACGCCTGCCGCCTACCGGTCTGATTTCGCACCAATGGAGCCAAGACGCCATCGCCCGCACGCTTTACCTTGGGCGGCCCCGTTTGGGTGATTTTATGGCCGGTCTGTTGCGCCTGCCCTATCGGGAATTGCTGGCTGAAATTCGGTCCGGTGGCATGGAAATGGCCAAGGATATCCTGATCTGCACCGGTGCCGCACGCCATTTGCTGCGCGAAGCGCGCGCGCGCGAAATTTCGCATATCCATGCCCATTCCTGTGGCCGTGCGGCCCTGGTTTGCGCCTTGGCAAACCATATGGGCGGCTTGTCCTATTCGATCACATTACATGGTCCTTTGCAGGATTACGGGGTCGGACAGCCCTATAAATGGCGCCATGCCCGCTATGCCACGATCATCACACAAAAACTGCTGGCTGAAATGCGCGAAACCCTTGGCCCCGACCTGCCGGAACGGGTTTTTGTACAGCCAATGGGCGTTGACACAGACCGGTTTTGCCCTTTGCAGCCCTATCAGCCGCCCACACCGCAGGAACCTTTGCACCTATTTTCTTGCGGGCGGCTCAACCCGGTCAAAGGACATCAGGATTTAATGCAGGCCGTTGCATTGCTAACCAAACAAGGGCTGAATGTTCAACTGGAAATCGCAGGCGAAGACGATACAGGCGGCCATGGATATCGGCAAATACTGGAGGCACGGATCACCGAACTGGGCCTACAAGATTGTGTCCACCTGCTCGGGGCGATTGATGCGGATGCGGTGCTCGACAAACTCCGAGCGGCGCATATTTTTGTGTTGGCCAGCTGGGCCGAACCCCTTGGCGTCGCCTATATGGAGGCCATGGCCTGTGGCATCCCTACCATTGGCACCGATGCGGGCGGCGTACCGGAATTGATCGAAAACAACAGCAGCGGTGTGCTTGTTCCCCCGCAGAACCCCGAAAAACTGGCGGAAAAAATTGCTGATATTGCGGCGAACCCCGCCTTGGCGAAAGACCTGAGCCGTAAGGGTCGGAAACGTATTGAACACCATTTTCGCGCATCTTTGGGGGCCGAGCTTTTGGCACACGAAAGCCGCATCAGGACCGAATAGCCTTGCCGCTACAGCTCTGAAACCGGAACCTGCACCAACGGATTGTCCGCAAAAGACACGGCTTCAATGCTATAAAGGTTCACCACCTCCTGCCCTGCGATGGCGCGCAAAATATCACCATTCCGTTCAAACCGATAATCTGCCCGCTTGCGCGGTAATTGCGCCCAGTCATTGCCCTTGCCTCCATGAATCTTGTCACTGCCACCGGCGCTGATCAGGATGTCATTTCCGGCACGACCCAGCAAAATATCCTGTTTCGGAGTGCCGGTCAGGGTTTCGCCTTTTTTGCCACCTTGCAGAAAAATACCATCCGCGAAAATCCGTTCCGGTCGATCAGACCACCAAGCCGGATTTTTTCGATTAAACGCCATCAACGCATTCCAGCGCGGGTTGGCATCGTCCAGATGCCGCAGAGCACCCCAGCTGCCCCATTTGGAAGCCGGCGCAACATCCACAAATGCATTGAACAAGGTGCCGCCGATACTTTTCCATTCGGCAAGCAATTCCTGATACAGTCCAGCCACCTGTTTCGTGTAATTGAAATGTTCAAAAAAGGCACCCAGCGTTTCATTGGAGGCCCATTCACCAACCCCCGCCACATGGGTGCCACCCTCATACATGACTAACTGCAAGCCGTTATCCCGGGCCACACCGGCCTGATAGGGCCATGCTTCTGTGAGCAAATGTTTCAACGATCCTTTGCGAATGTTTTCGGCGGCTTTTCGGCTGGCGAAATTATACTCCTGCCGCTTGATAAATGTGGCCAGCTTCGCGCCTGTCAGGCCATCCTTGCGCCCCTGCTGTTTCGCATTTATTCGGCCTTGCCTGATCCAGTTCAACACCGTTGGTGCCAAATCATCCGTTCCCAGATCAAACCCGAAATACCCCGAAACCGCATAGGCATCAAAGCTGTCAACCGGTGCTGGTTTTCCCTCGGCCACCACCAGTGGCGCTTGTAAAATAGACTCTTCCAGACCGGGCCAATCAGTATGTGTCGCCACCACCCGCACCAAACGGGCCTTGGTGTCGGCACCGTATACGTCCCGCCAAATATCCATCGCCTTTGCGGTTTTCAGCGCAGCAAACTGTAACCAGGCATCGCCACCAGCCGCAGCCCCCCACCGTTTTTCGGCCTGCTGTAACGCCCACTGGGTTTGCGAGAAGGTAAAATTCCACAGCTCATTGGAGTATTCCACATAGGCCTTTAGCCCGGGGTTCAGATGCTCCAGAACATACTGCGCAAACCGACGGTTATACTGTTCATCCGCCAAATGTGGCATGTTAAACCACGGATCGGCCCCGATTTCATTGGCCAACGCCACCATGATTTCAACCGGCACGCCGATTTCACCATAGGTATAGGTCGCTGGCTTTGGACGGCCTGCCCAAGTGCGAATTGTCGAACCGTTGGTAAACATCCAATCCATAAACCGCACAGAGCGTAAATCCCGAATCCGGTTGATCCAGCGCGGGTTAAACAGCTCTCCCACTTCATACAACGGAATATTTTCTTCTTTGACCACCACAATGTCGCGGATGTAATCGCCGGTCCCTTTGGGATCAGTACGCCGGATATCGATACCGACAAGACCTTCACCCGGGGTGAAGGTGAACCAGATTTCCCCCGGCCGGCGGCGTACGTCTTGAACCAGACCTGTTATCTCGATCCGTCCGCGTCCTTCGTACGTCAACCGATAGCGTCCGGCGGTGGAAACAGCCCGCGCGGGTTGTTCGGTCAGGATCAGGGTCTCAATACTGCTCAATGCCTCGGGAATACGCAACGGCCAGCCGTTTTCATCCAGAAACCCGCCTTCACGCAGATCAGCCGCACCCCAACCACCCCATTGACCGGACACATGTCCGATCCATGGCCGTGCGGTTTTCATCACGTCAATAAACGGCTGCTGCGTGGACCAATCGGCAATCCCGTTCAACCCCATCGCCAAAGACGGCACCCGCACCGGCGCAGGCGGCTTGGCTGCCACGAATTCGCCGCTGGCGATGAATTCCCGTATCTGCGAATAATTCGCCTGTACCAACGGATGCACTGTTTCGGGGACCACGAAATCCAGCGGCGGTTTTTCCCCGTACAGATTCTGATACACCACAAGGCTCGCCAAAAAATACAACGTCGCCGTGCCATGCGGCGCATTATCCACATAGAGCGCCTCGACCGGAATATCTTTCAGCGGTGTTTTGGTGAAAAGTTCTGACAGTTTCTTGGCCACCGGCATTAAACGAATATCCAGATCAGGCCGCGCCGATTTCAACGCCGACAAATAATCCGTGTACCATTTGTGATACGCCCCCTGATTAAACGCATGATATCGGGCCAGCTGTCGCGGCTTGGGCAACTGACTGCGCGCATAGCTGCTCATGTCCGCCCAACCTTCGTAAATATAAAACGTCTCCCCGCTCAACTGTGCTGCCACCCAGTCAATATTGGTCAGGCTGGCCTGCAGCGGCGATGTGTTGGTCGGGTTGTCCCCGTCATAAGGTCTGTTTGCAGATTGATATTGGATAAAATTGGCCGGCGTCAGAACCACTGCCTGAATGTCGCTGTCCGAAAATGACCCTTGTTCCGGTTCCCATGCCGGCGTTGTTTGTCCTAACCCCCAGCTGGCCAAGGGGGGCAAATCATCTGCGAAATTGCGCAAAAAACCGTACTGACCACTCGCCGCAAAGGTATGTTTGCTGGCGCTGGTCAATTCCGTCAGCCAATAAAGCACAGAGGTTTGCGGCGTATCGCTCTGATGGTTTACGAGGCTATTACCAAAAAAATAGCTGCGAACATCGCGCGCCTGCGCGGGGAGAATCATCACAACCAGTGCACTGGCAATAACAAGAATACGGAAAAAAATACGGGTCATAGGATATGAATATGGGGCAGTTCCCCACAAATCAAAAGCTTTTTACATTTGCTTTCATTCCCTTTCCGTTTCAGCAGTTATGCTTCTATATTGTGTAAACCCGTTTCCATGTTGGACGAAACCATGCCTTCATCCTTGCCACCTAACGATTCAGACCCGGACAAAGACCTGTGGTTTTTGCCTGCCCCCCCCGAGGATTCGGCCCCTACGGATCCGCCTTGGCCAATGGCAGAGGCCAAACCCGTTTTTGACGTTGGTCATTGGCTCAAGGCAGAATCCGGTCTGGGCCGCGAACTGGCCCGTGCCGCCGCAACAATCGCGCGTCTGGATGAACGTTTGCGGGGGCCAAACAGCGGACTGGTGGAACGGCTGGCCTTGCAAGAGGTCGCTGAACAGCTCTGGGCACAGGGTAACTGGATCGATCCGGAGAAATTGGCACTGTATCGGTTTTTACGGCTTTCAACGGTGCAAGACGCCCAATATTTATCACAGGCGGATTGGGCAATCCGGCGCATGTTATCCAGCCAGCCCTTCACCACAGGGTTGGCGCATTTTTTGGGTCGCCACGAAACCCCGCTGGACGGTCTGGAGGACATCGGCAAACGCCCCGTGGGGTCGGAGTTTGGCAAAATCGAAACTCGCTGGTTCGACCTGCAACATCAGGCCGCAGCCGCCCATCCGCTCACCCGTGCCGCCATCGGTTTTTTTAGCTGGCGCGCTCTTGGAGTTTCCGATCCGGGGGGCGTGTTGGAACCGATGGCCGCTATTTCGGGCATTGGCACGGCAGGGCATCGGGGAAAGCTCACGTTCCTGCCGGTGGGGCTTGGGGACAAATACATTTTTGCGCAGGGCAACAGCGAACACCAGCGCTTGCAAAACTGGTTTGATGCCGTGGAAAACGGAGCCTTGCGCTGTTTGCTGCATCTGGACCGGCTGGAGGAATGGCAGGCACAGGCAACCCGCGCCACCCGCGATTTATCAGGGAAAACACCTCCGGCCCTAATCAAGGCAGTGTTGCAAGCCCCTTTGGTTTCCACGGACCAAATCACCCGTATGATTGGCGTATCCAAGGTTTCGGCCCATAGAAACCTGACCCTCTTCACCGAACGCGGCCTTCTGCGCGAGGTCACCGGCAAAAGCCGGTATCGTTTCTGGACCGCGAAAATCTAGCGCCCCTTTGCAAAACCGGACAAGCGGTGTATTAGAACCCTTCCCTCCCCTTATTGTGGCCCGGCCAATGACACAGCGACGTTCCGAACTTCTTATGCCTGCGGGCAATCTGCGCAAACTCAAGGTGGCGATCCTGTACGGGGCCGACGCGGTTTACCTCGGCACGCCGGATCTATCCCTGCGCACCAAGTCCCAATTCTCGCTGGAAGAAGTCATCGAAGGCGTGGAATTTTGTCATGCCCACGGGAAACGCGCCTACCTGACGTTGAACCTGTTTTCCCACAACAAGGACATTCCCAAGCTCGATGAATATATCGACACCGTACGCAAGGTGAAACCCGATGGCTTGATCATCGCCGACCCCGGCGTGTTTGAATATGTGCGCGAACGGGCACCGGAACTGCCTTTGCACATTTCCACTCAAAGCAACGTCAGCAGCTGGTTGTCGGTGAAGTTCTGGGAAAAACAGGGCGCGGAACTGGTGGTTCTGGCCCGCGAGGTATCGTTCAACGAACTGGCCGAAATCCGCGAGGAATGCCCCGACATCAAATTGGAAGCCTTTGTCCACGGGGCCATGTGCATGACCTATTCGGGCCGTTGCCTGCTGTCGAATTTCATGGCCGAACGCGGGGCAAATCAGGGCAATTGCGCCAACTCTTGCCGCTGGAATTACAAATTCCATTTGCGGCTCAAGGACGGCACGGTGCAGGACTTGACTATCACCGACGAAAACGCTGATATGTTTGAATTCTTACTGGAAGAAGGCTGCCGTCCCGGTGACCTTTTGCCGATCGAGGAAGACGCACGTGGATCCTATATCCTGAACTCCAAAGACCTGTGTATCATGCCCAAGCTGAACGAATATCTGCGCATCGGCGTCGATAGCCTCAAGGTCGAGGGCCGTGGCAAATCCGAATATTATTGCGCGGTGGTGGCGCGCGCCTATCGCATGGCGATTGATGACTATTATGACGATCCGGAAAACTGGAATCCACTGCCCTATATGCGCGAGCTGGAATCCGTGGGAAATCGCGGCTATACGCTGGCGTTTCACGATGGACGTCTGACAAACCACGCCCACAACTATGAACACACCGCCGCCATTGCCCAGTGGGAATATGCCGGTGTCGTAAGCAAAGTAACCGAAGACGCCCTGCTAGTAGATGTGAAAAACAAGCTGGAGGCCGGCGAGGTTCTGGAATTCATTTCTCCCGTTACACGCGAACCGGTTCTGCTGCGGCTCTACGATTTCGAGGTCGCCAAAAACGGCGAACGCAAGGACGTGATCCATGGCGGCAGCCAGACCACCATCCGCATTCCTTTTGCCCTGTTCGACCACGAAGACCCCGCCGATATCCGCGCGCGTTTTCCGGAATTCAGCGTCATGCGCAAAGAACGCGCCCTGTCAGAGGACCAATGGGCACGGATTCGGCTGGATAAGCTGACTCAGGGGTTGGAAATCACCGGCAAGGACAATCCCAAAGCCTATGAAAAACGCCGCGACGCGGTGATTGAGGCCATCGGTGACGGGGCCGAAGAACGCCGTCACAAAACCAACCGCGTTGGGACCGCCGGTTGTTGTGGCAAGGGCTGCAACGGCTGTTTGATGTTCTGGGAAGACCCGCAATACGCCCGCGCCCGCGAGGTTCTGGAAAAACGCAAACAGGGTGAACAGCTCAGTCGTGCGGAGGCAACAGAGTTCAAATTACCGGCGGAATAACCACTATCCGAACCGCAGTTTGGCCAGCACGATTGATCCAACCAGAACAATCGAAATGATGTTGGACACCACCAACGGCACGGATCCGAGCATCATTCCATAGACCAGCCACAGCGCCATTGTCACCAGAATTGCCACATTGGTTCCAAGCGACAAGTCTTTGGTTTCACGGCTTTTCCATGCCTTTAGTGTCTGGGGAAGCCAGCAAATCGTACCCAGAACCGCAGCGGCAAAACCGATGATATTAGTGGGGTCCAAAGGGTCTATTCCCATTCCATCTGGCTATAGGCGGCCAAAGCGTTGCGTTTAGCCAGACCCTCGAAATTCTGCAAATAGGCAAAGGCGGATTGATCCACGGCTGCCGCCCCATTCATATCGCCGCCTGCCTCCATATAGGCGGCGACCTTTTCCCGCAGGTTCACCAGATAGTCATAGGTATCCCGTTTCGCCGCTGCCAGATCCGCCGCATGGCCATGACCGGGCACGATATGTTCGGGGTGATAGGCCGCCATGGCATCAAATGTTTCTAGCCACGCCTGCGTGTCGGACACCGTATTAACCCCCAGAATCCGCTCCAGATACACCATATCCCCCGTGAACATGGCACCTGAATCCGCATGCCAGATAAAACTGTTTCCCGGTGTATGCGCCCCGTTCAAATGCCGAATCAACAACGTGGTACCACCTAGAGCCAGAGTGTACTCACTATCAAAAACCACATCCGCATAGGCCGGATCCGTAGTCGCCATCAGATCATCGCCCACCAGATTCGACAAAAACGTCAATTGCATCGACCCGCGTTCATGTTGATCATCCACCGCATCCTGCGACGCAATCACCGTTGCACCCTGTTCTTTCCAATAGCCATTGCCCATCCAGCGATGATCCTGCCCACCGGAGTTAATCACAAATTTCACTGGTTGGTCAGTCACGGATTTTATTGCTTCGTGCAGAACCTTGGCACCGGCGTAACTGCCGCCGGCATCAATCAGCACCCCGCCTTTTGGTGTCACAACCAACCCGAAAGTCGCGTTATTGCCAAGGTTTTCCGGGCTACGCTGGGTCAGGTCGCCGACGATAGCATAAACATCATCTGCTACCGGCTGTACCGTCAGTTCCGTTTCGGCCACAACCGGACCAGCGAGGGTGGCAATCAGCAGCCACAGCATTGTGCGTATATGTTTCATCGGCGCAGTTTGCGCGATCCGGCCAGTCCGTTGCAAGCCCCGTTTCGTCGCAGGTTACTGTTTGGTCACTTTGGCGACAAAACTATACCCGATCCCGTGAATGGTTTTGATATAGCCCTGCTCCGGCTCATCCACCGCCAGCTTGCTGCGCAAGCGCATAATATGCACGTCAATCGCCCGATCACCGGAGAAGCTCTCTCTGCCCCGAGCGGAATCCAGTAATTGATTGCGAGTGAATACGGTGCCGGGGCTGGACACAAACTGATACAGCAATTCAAATTCCGTGGTGGTCAACGGCACGGTTTCCCCCGTGTCCCCCCGCCGCAACGACCGTTCCGCGTAATTCACTTGCCAGTTGCCAAACACATACAAAGGGTGGCTGTTATCGTCTGTGGAAATCTCCGCTTTGCAACGCCGCAGGATCGACCGGACCCGCGCCAGCAATTCACGCGGCTCATAGGGTTTGACCATGTAATCGTCGGCCCCGAATTCCAGCCCCATCACCCGATCCAGCGGTTCATCATTGCCCGATAAAACCAAAATCGGCAGACTGGATTCATGGCGAATATCGCGGGTGATTTCCAAGCCGTTCTTCCCCGGCAACCCGATATCCAGTATGCAAAGATCGATTTTGTGCCGCGCCAAAAGTGTCTGCATTTCCACCGCATCGGAAGCACACAGCACATCAAATCCCTGCTTTCCAAGATACCGCTTCAGAAAAGAGGTGATCTGTGGGTCATCATCAACAACAAGGATCCGTTCTTTTTCCAAGGTTTTGTTTTCTCTCGTTGGAATCAATAGGATAGATTGTGTTTCTTCCGATTTTTACATCCAGAAACTGGAGTTTGGCACAAAAATGTGCGAGACTCTTTCCAGATAGGTAAGAGATACACCAATCTGGTTACAAAGGTAACATTAAATGCAAAAATCAGCAGAACAAACGCCCCAAATGCGCTGGCGAAAAATGGTGCCTGTGGCCCTGATCGGGGCTGTTGTGCTGGTAATTATTCTGGCAGCGATGCTGACCATCAGCACCCAAACCGCGACACGGTTCCGTAACATCAAAACCGGCTGGCAGGAGTATTCTCAAACTGCCGATCCGCGCGGGATCTGGATATCCGAAATTCGCGGATTTCTGGGGTATGGGGGGATGATCCACAACTTTAAAAACTATGTGCTGCGGCAGGATCCGATTTATGAAAAGGCCCTGCGCGTCCAGACCAGTTATGTTTTGAACGCGATTGAATCCTACCTTGGGGCAAATCCGGATGCGATAGAGGAAAAGGCCCTGCTCGACATCCGCGCCACAGTCGAGGAATACGCCGCCAAGGTCGACCAGATCAAACGCGATATTGTCGCCGGGAAAAACCCGGCAGAAGTAGACGCCAAAGTCAGGGTAGATGATTCAGCCGGCATTGCAGCACTTGCCGGACTGGAGCGCCACTGGATCGAACAACGGCAAAATAAACTGAACACCATCGTGGCTGCTCTGTCTGACGGCGATGCGCTGGTACGGTCCCTTGTGTGGGTCATGGCGTTATTGACGGTGCTGGTCGGGGTGATTGCCGTTCTGATTTATCGCCTTGTAACCAGCGCTTTTCGCAGCAACGAAGCCGAATTAAGCGAGTTGAAAGCCCGCAAAATCGCTGAGGAAGAAGAACGAAAACTGGCCTGGGTGGTGCAGCAAAGCCCCGCCTCTATTTTGATAACGGATACCGAAGGAAAAATAGAGTTTGTAAATCAAAAGCTGCTGGAACTGACCGGATATCAGGAACATGAACTGATCGGGAAAACACCGAATATCCTGAAATCGGGGCACACAACACGGGATGACTATCGCGAAATATGGCAACGTCTGGCCCAGGGGCACCCATGGTCCGGTGTGTTCAAAAACCTGCGCAAGGACGGCAGCCATTATTGGGCCACAACCAGCTTGCTGCCCTTGTTCGATGAACAAGGGCAAATCATCAATTACATCGGCATGGGCGAAGATATCACCGAAAAACGCCGCGTAGACGAACAAATTGCACAGGTGCAAAAAATGGAGGCTGTGGGAATTCTGGCCGGTTCAGTTGCCCATGATTTCAACAATATCCTGATGACAATTATCGGCAACACCGAATTAATCCGGCTGGATGCCGAGGATTTCGATGCACCGGATGATGTGCTGACTTCACTTGAACAAATCGAAATTGCATCACGGCGGGCGCGGGTGTTGATTCAACAATTGCTGTCTTTTGCCCGCCAGCAACCCCGCAATGCCACACGTCTTGAATTGAATGGCGCAATCCGCGAGGCGCTGGAATTGATCCATGTGTCCACAACCGCCAAGGCCAAGGTCGTGTTCAATTCCAATGCGAGGGATGTGGCGACAGAAATTGATCCAACGGCCTTTTACCAGATCATCATGAACCTGTGCCACAACGCAATCGAGGCCATGGGCGACAAAGGCGGCACGGTCACGATTACGCTGGATTGCCTGCCCCCGAATGATGCCGCCGGCCTGCCCAACCTGTCAAACGATGCACTTGGCACTCTACGAATACAGGTCGACGATAATGGCCCCGGCATTCCCAAAGACATTCAGCAAAAGGTGTTTGATCCGTTTTTTTCCACTAAACCGGCTGGCAAGGGTACAGGGCTCGGCCTTGCCATTGTCCGCAATTGGGTAAACGAGGTTCACGGGGATGTCACCCTGCAAAGCTCCCGTTCAACCGGCACCTGCTTTACCCTTCTGTTTCCCCGTTTTGAAACCATCAACAAACAGGCCCCGATGGCCACAACGCCACCACACGGGCACGAACACATTTTGCTGGTCGATGACGAAGAAGACCTGCTCTATACCGTGCGCCGCATGATGGCGCGGCTCGGGTATCGGGTCGAAGCCTTTTCCAATCCCGCCTTGGCATTGCACGCTTTTCGCACCGCACCCGACAGTTTTGACATGGTGGTCAGCGACCTGATGATGCCGGAAATGAACGGCGATACCTTAATCCAGCGCTTGCGGGAAATCCGCCCGGAATTGCCGGCAATGTTGTTATCGAGCCACCATATGTCCAAGAATTTTCCCAAAGGTTTTGGCCCGGTCATCCGTACAAAAAAACCTGTGAACCTGATGGGCCTTGCCACGGCTCTACGCCGTGCGCTGGATGCCTGACTGGCCGATCGAAGGTGTGTTCGCCAGAAATGCCGCGGCCTCGGCTCCGACACGACCGGCGCAATCCAGACAGTTCGCCATGGAAACCCCGTCCAGATAGTTCCCCGCCAAAAACAACCCTTCAACACGCACCGGCGTCGCCGCCAGAACAGCACGGCGTTGGATATGCCCCAGTGAATATTGCGGCAAACCCAACGGCCAACGACGCAAGCGGGTGACAACCGGCGCGCCGGTTATACCCAGAGTTTGCGATACCTCCTGTTGCACCTGCGCAGTCAGGTCCACATCCGATAGCTTATGCAAATCAGGGTTGCGCATACCACCGGCATAGGCTGAAATCGCCACATGGCCATCCGGTGCGCGCCCTTCGTACATGGTGGATCCGAACTGCACCCCGGAAATAATCCGGTTTTCCGTTCTGGTGGTCAGAAAACCCAACCCGTCCAGAGGATGTGCCACCTGATCGCGGCGATAACCCAAAAACACCACATTAATTGACGGGGCCATGATTTCCCGTAAACCTGCCGTCCCGACGGGATCAATATTTTCCAGCAATCCCGCCGCCACATGCGGTTGCGCGGCTATCACAACCGCGCGGGCCTGCCGATTGCCCTGCGTGGTTTTAACAACGAACCCTTGTGCGGTTTTTTGCAGCCCCAGAACCGTCACCCCTGTCAAAACCCGACTGCCCAGCGCCATTGCCAAACCGGACGGTACCGTTGCCATACCACCAGACCACGAATACAGATGCCGCCCGGGTTCGCTGCCCCGCTTCGCCGCCAGAACCCCGCGTGTGATTGATCCGAATTCTTGCTCCATTTCTGCCAGCTTGCCAAAGGCACCGCTAATTGACAGCTTATGTGAATCCCCCATGAACAGCCCCGCCGCCATCGGATCAATAATTTTGTCGGCAAACTCGCGCCCAAAACGGCGGCTGGCAAACGCGTGGATGGTTTCCTCTGCCCCGTCTTTTTTGCGCGGGCGCAGTCCTTCCAGCAGCATTGAAACCCGTCCGCGCAAGGACAGGTAATCAGACCGGAAAAACCCCAAAGGATGCGTGGAAATTCCGCTGAGTTTATCGCCATCCAGCAAATAGCGCCGCTTGACCCCCACCCCCAGATCACAGGCATCCGCCAGTAAATCCAGATCGGACAAATGCTGAATTGCGGCCGGAACCGACGCATTAAACGTGGTGGGGCCGTGTTCCATCAGAAACCCCTGAAACCTCTGCGAAATCGCGTTGCCGCCGGTGCGCACCTGCCGCTCCAGCAGCTGCACATCCAGCCCCTGTCGCATCAGGTTATGCGCCGTAGCCAACCCTGAAACCCCGCCACCAATGACGATCACATCCAACATCATTTGTGCCACTTCTTGACAAAAGCCGGCGGTCCCGCGTCGCCAAACCGGCGTTTGGCCAACAAGGTCAGGTCTGCTTTGGTCACTTCATTGCGCCCTTCGCCGCGGACATAATCCTCGGCGCGGCGGCGCACCATGCGGCGCACAAACCCCGGCACCCGCGCCAGATGGGATTGCGCGTCATCGGTCCATTGCAGGGATGTTCCGGTCGGAACCATCGGCATAATTACCGCCCCGCCTTGTGGTTGATAGGTGCATAGGCTGTCCTCCCCCATCATATTGCCATTCAATGCCAAAGGCCGCGCGCGACACCCCCCGCAGAGTTTTTGAAATTCGCACGCCCCGCAGCGCCCCTCCAGCCGTGGCGCGCGCAGAGACTTCAGGACCGGCGCATTTTCCCAAATATCGGCAAAGGATTGATCCCGCACCGAACCACAAGAATTTTCCATAAACGGGCAAGGCGTCACATCCCCGTTCGGTGTAATCCGTGCGTAATGCGTGGCTGCAATGCACCCCCCCGCATCATAACCATGCGCCGCCGTGATCGGCCATTCGGGGTCCATTTCTATCGCGATCCGTTTGAAATGCGGCGCGCATTTGGCCCGCACCATCAAATGTTTTTCCTCTTTGGCCGCCTTCGCCACACGGCGCAAAACGTGGTCGTATTTTTCGGCGGAAATGCCGGAGTATTTCTCTCCGCGTCCGGTGCAGACCATAAAAAACACATTCAACACCATGGCCCCCGCATCACGGGCAAAACCGACCATGTTATCAATTTCATCGGCAGTTTCATCGGTGGCGGAAAAATGGATCTGGAATGGCATGCCTGCATCCTTGCAAGCATCAATCCCCTGCATGGTTTTCGCCCAAGCCCCCTTTTTTCCCCGAAAATCATCATGGGTTTTCGGGTTTAGTGAATCTACAGAAATGCCTACGCCGGCCACACCGGCCTGTTGCAATTCGGCCAGACGATCCGCCCGCAGCAACATGCCGTTGGTCCCCACCACCACCATTAATCCCAGCCCGCTGGCGTGGCGGGCCAGCTCCGGCAAATCGCGGCGCAGCATCGGTTCGCCACCGGTCAGAACCACCATGGCCTCTGGACCGACCTCTGCGATTTCATCCAGCACCCGCTTCAGATCACCGGTTTGCAGCTCGTCAACCGCCCCTTCCTTCAGAACCTTGGCATCCAGATAACAATGCGCACAGGCAAGGTTGCATCGTTCGGTCAGGTTCAAGGCAATCAGATAGGGGGCTTCGGCCATGCTATTTCCCGTCGACCGGACACATCGCCATGCGCGCCATGGCAAAGGCCTCTTCCTCGATTTCGGCCCCGATTTCCGACAGGCCTTTTTCGCGGGCAAAATTTTCGATGCTGGTTTTCACTTGATCACGAAAGGCCTCCGGCACCCGTTGCAGCCGTGCCAAAGTGGCGGCGCGCCAGACCAGATCATCCCGTTTCGCCGGTTCCAGCGCGGCTTCGGCCATGAAGGGCTCCACGTGGTCACATGTCACCACACTGGCCGCATCCCGCCGCGCGGATTTTTCTGCCCGCAATCCGATGTTTTCCCGCACCGATTCATCGGCGATACGATCCAGCATCGCGCGTGCGTCATCGGCCCAATCCAGCCGTTCGAAACTCTGTTGAACCGCATCGGCCGGATTACCGCCACCGGGCATCATTTTCGACATCACGGTTTCCACAAACCGCGTGGTGATAAAAGTATGGCCCTGTTTCTGGGCCTCGCGGATCACACCTGTGCGAGCAATCCCGCGCACGAATTCAGGCGCGCGGTTGATCATTTCGCTGGCCTCGTCCGACCACATGATGGTTTCCTCAGCCACCACATCGGAAGGCGGGAAATGTTCCACCTGACCGATCCACACATGACAAGAAACCATCCGCAGCAGGTTTTCCGTATTACCGCCAATATCCAGCCCCTCATCCGCATGCACACCGGTTTTCCCCAGCAGCAACAGCGACGCGCCGACCTTTTCGGTATACTTCCTGATCGCCTGATAAGGCTTGCCCGCGACCAGTTCGCAGACGACATCCACATCGGCATCCTTGGCCACAGTTTGCGCCACATTCAAATGCGCCTGATAGATTTTGGCGATGCCATCATCAATCAGTTCCTCGTGTAATTCCTCTTGTTCCTTGAAACGGAACACCTTGCCCGCCTCTTCGTCCAGCACGGTCGAGATTTTGTTGAACGCCACATAGTGGTAAAACGGATCATAGGCCGCCACCACATGCACCGGCACATTCAGCCGCTTGCCAATATCAATCGCGGTCAGCAGGGCACCAAATGATTTCGGCGAGCCGTCCATCCCCACCACAAGCGGGCCATCGCCAATATTCAGGCGGCGATCCTTGGCCACGAAAACATCCATATCCGCACGCCGCACCACCCGTTCGCACACCGTGCCGATGGTGGAACCGGCCACCGCCCCCAGTCCCAGCGCACCAATGAACAACACGTCATGGTCACGCTTGCGCATCTCCTCGAGCAGACAGGCGTAATTCTTGCCCTCGGGCGACAGACGTTGAAACGGCACATCCGCCTTTTTGGCGACGGCTTCGGCCGCATCGTGATAGCTGTCGGAAATCAGGCCAAGCCCCATGCCGATCAAATCCTCGTGCACCTCGCGCTGATGCTCCATTTCGCTCTCGCGTTGATAGCGTTCGGGCAGGCCGCCTTCCATTTGTTTGAAACGCCGGTCGTGCAGGCGTGCCGCATAGGCGTGAATACCGGTGATCTGCCCGTCACACAGACGGGTAGCCTGTTTCATGGCGTTATTGGCATAGTCCGATTGATCCAGCGCCACCAGAATACGTTTCAACGCAACAGGCGCAGTACCTGCCGTATTTTCCATGCCTTCATCAATTGCAAGATTTACAACCATCGTTTTCCCCTAGCTGTCTTTGGCGCAGCGGAAACCGACAAATTCGGCGATCGAATTCGTGTAATCCCACATGCGATTGCTGGCGACCGTCATATGGGGCCGGCCATTCCAGTTGTTGCCTTTGATATAGGCGCAAGGCTCGCCCGGGATGCTTTCATCAATAGAAGCCGGCGAAGAACATAATGCCGGGACAACGCCGCCGTTGGCTGCGGTCAGTTCCTGCAACAATTTCAACATTTCCGGCGTCGCAGCGCGGGGGGTGGTCGTGTTATCTCGACACACCCCCGCGCGGGCGGTGCGTGTGTCGGCCACCCATTCCGACACATTCCCCGCCATTCCGTGCAGGCCATAAGGGCTTATGTCGCTCTCGTAACCTGCAATACTTATGGGTGCTTCACCGACGATATAGGCACGGCTCAGTTCTTCTTCGTTCCCCCACGGATAGATCCGCCCATCGGTGCCACGCGCGGCCTTTTCCCATTCGATTTCCGTAGGCAGGCGCTTACCCACCCACGCGCAATACGCCAGTGCATCGCTATGGGTGACACCGGTTACCGGTTGATCCGGCTGGTTGAATTCGGGATCATCGGCAAAGGCCGCCGGTGCATGGCCGGTTGCCACAACAAACGCCTGATAGGCGGCATTTGTGACCTCGGTTTTATCCATCCAGAATGCCGCGACATCATAGGGCATCGGGCCATACAATCCGGTGAAATACACATAGCCAAGCGTGGCCTTGCCAGCGGGCACAAACGCCATGCCTTCAGGGCCGGCAGGGGACAAAACCGCATAGGCCCCGACCCCCGATACCGCGACGACAAGCGCCGCCAATATGGTTGTTTTCAGTGTAATAGCCAGTACCCCAACAGTAATGTCACCACCGCCACATTGACCAAGGCCCCGGCCAGAACAAAAACATCAAACGTGTTGATTTTACGTTTCTCCTGCATTGGCCGAGGCTCCATTTCGATTAGTAGGACAGGTCCATCTTGACTTCGCCACCAGCATCAACGGTGATTTCACCAATTTTCTTTTCGCCCAGAAAACCATGCCACATCATTACCTTGTAGGTGCCCGCAGGGATGTCGGAGATCGCAAAGTTTCCTGTTTCATCAACGACCGAGAAATACGGGTTTTTCGCAACGTAAACGAAGGAATGCATGAAATCATGCGCATCACATTCGACTTTCATGCCGTTGCCTTTGCGCAGCTTGACCTTTTTGGTCACGGTGTCGCCCGCATTTGGCTGGGACACATTCATCACGGTGCGGCGCGCCTTGCCGATCTGTTCATAGGTGTGGATGTTATGCAGCGTGTGATCCGAATTTACCGCTGTCAATTCGCCCTTGTTGGCCATCACACCCAAAGCCGGCGCAAATTCGCATTTTTCCTGGGTCAGCGTCAGCTTTTTCAATTCCTCGGGCATGGCTTTGCCCTCTTTGATATTGCTCAGGAACACCACGGCATTTTTCAGGGTGCCGTTTTCATTCAGTTCCACAAAAGGAACCTCGCGCGAACCTTCGCCACAAATTTCGGGATCCTTGGAAATGGTATAGGTGCGGGTGTCTGCCTTGGCATCACCTGCGGCAACCGTTCCGACAAAGCTGCCGCCATTGGCAACATCTACGGCCTTGTATCCTTTGGCACCGGCCATTGTGGCCAAGCCGACCATCGCCAGGGTCAGTGCGGATTTTGTAAGCATTTTCTTCATAGGTTTAGTCCTCTTCAGGGTGAAAATCAGGCAACCATCCGGGTTTCTTGCCGGGGTGCATGTGCAAAAATTTCGGCCAAGGCATCCATCGCCACCAGCCAATGTGCGCGGTTCTGTTCATCGTTCAGCAAAACCAGCAGGCGTTCCATGCCGCGGTCCGGCGCATATTCCGCCAGCAATTTCCCGATCTCGCTGCGATAGGTTCCGTCGTGGTGCACCGCAAAATTCACCAGCGGATCAACGGCCCGAGGCCCCATCAGGCGTGCCATGGCACGGGCGGCAGCAATGCCGGCCCCCATGTATTTATCCCACAACATTTCCTTGAGCGCGTCGGTCATCACACCGCGACGTTCCAGCGATTGAATTGCCTCCACACGAACCAGTTGATCGTCATGTTCCAGCAGCAATTCCAGCTCTGCAACAATGTCATCCCCCGGTAAACAGCCCAGAACCCGTGTGGCCAACACGCGGATTTCAGACGCTTCATCCGCCAAAAGCGCCAGCATGTCATCGCGCAGGGTCGCCGGCAATTCACCATCGGCTTTGCCGTGATCTGCCAATGAAAACAGAATGCTTTCGCGGGTTTCATCGTCGATATCTTCATCCAGCGCCGCGATCAGGGCCTCTGTGACATCCGCCCGAACCAACTGCCCCAGCAACCGCGCCGAGAACCGCTGCACATCCTGATAAGGGGCCACCGCTGTTTCCCAGGATACCTTGCGCTTATTCAATTTACGGGTGCGCAATTCATCAAGCATCCGTTCCTGATCCTGGTTCAGA
Organism: uncultured Paracoccaceae bacterium; assembly: GCA_947311485.1. Classification (GTDB taxonomy): domain Bacteria; phylum Pseudomonadota; class Alphaproteobacteria; order Rhodobacterales; family Rhodobacteraceae; genus Amylibacter. The sequence continues at coordinate 77 of CAMZLM010000111.1, read as the reverse complement.
ACGATTTCTTCCAGCTCTTCCTGTGGTGTGTCCGGCTTGTTTTCCATGATTGCGTGCAACGTGGAACCCGGCTCTAC
>CAMZLM010000110.1 GCA_947311485.1 uncultured Paracoccaceae bacterium | reverse complement strand
GTTACTGGGGCCGGCGGTTCTGGGCGCGCGGGTATTTTTCAACAACCTCGGGGAATGTGACCGACGATATCATTATGCAGTACCTGGAATTACATTCCAAACGGGATGCTACCGGCGTCAGCCGGTAGTGGTTCACTTACAGGCCGCCAATGCCACCGATCTGGCCATTGGCACCGCATTGCGGGCCTTGCGGGAGGCCCGCAACATGACGGCGCGTCAGCTGGCCACGGATGCGGATGTATCCCCCGCTATGGTCAGCCGCATTGAAAACGGGCAGGTGTCGCCGTCGATTTCTACGCTCTCCGCCCTGAGCGCGGCGCTGGATGTGCCGTTGGTGAGCCTGTTTCGGGATACGGCCTCGGGGCATTCGGATTTCACCCATGTGAAACAGGGCGAAGGGTTGAGATCCACGCGCCTGATCGAAGGTCATAGCCACGAGTTTATCAATCTGGCCCTGCACGCACGGCGGGATTTGCGGTTCGAGGCGCATATGGTGACGCTGGAACGCCAGAGCGGCAAGCCACCGAGCTATGTCGGTCACGGGGTGCTGTTTATCCACATGAAACAGGGTGAAGGCCGGTATCGCTATGGCCAGCACGAGGTGGTTCTGCGCGAAGGTGACAGCCTGAGCGTGGATGCGGAATTAAGCCATGGATTTGTCGAAGTGATCAGCAACAAGCTGGTGTTTTTAAGCGTACAGGCGGCACAGAGATGAACTAATCAGACATTGAAAAAGGTGCGCATAACCTGTTGGTGAATTGCGCGGAATTGCAACCGGACGAAAGTCTGCTGATCCTGTGCGAGTATCCCGCGCTTGGCTGGTATGATGCCGCTGCCCCGCAGGCGGTGGCCGGCTATGCCCGCGCCATGGGGGTGGAACCGACAATTATGCCGGTGGGTTGCCCGCAAAACGCGCCGGACCCGTCCATCGTGGCAGCGATCAACGGGCATGATTGCACGCTCTATTTCGCCCGTCTGGGCGATCAGGGCCGGTTTGATGATCTGCCCGAAGGCAAGCGTAGCGTCATGTGTTACATTCGAAATATCGACATGCTGGCCTCGCCCGCCGGTACATTGGATTTTGGCGCGTTCAAGGCGTTGAAGCAGGCCGTGGATCAGGTGGTGGTCAGCGCCGGCCAGATCAGCATTGTTTGCCCGCGTGGCACCCAGTACAGCGGCACCGCCAGCGACCAGAACCGGGTTGCCCGTGTGGACGTATCGGTACGGCGGTTTCCGCTGGGCGTGCATATGCCGATTTGTGCCAGCGGGTTTAGCGGGCGGGTGACCTTGTCCGAATACCTGACACCCACGGGTTCCAAATGCTACGATCCGCCGAGCCTGCCACTTGAGGGGGTGACCTTTACGCAGGTACGTCAGGGGCGGATTGTCGGGTTTTTGGGGGAACCGGATCAGGTGGCGAAAATTGAACGTCACTACGATATGGTCGCGCTGAAATTCGGCATCGACCGGGATGTGGTGCATTCGTGGCATGGCGGAATTCATCCGGGGGTAAGCTATCCGCTGCCCGCCAGTGAAGATGCGGATCGCTGGTCGAATACGGTGTTTATCAATCCGCGCGTGTTGCATTTCCACACCTGCGGGGCCTATGCGCCGGCAGAGATCAGCTGGATGATTTTTGATGCCACGGTATTGCTGGACGGTGCGCCGTTGTGGCTGGATGGAAAGTTGCACCCAACGGGGTTTGGTCCCATACAGGACGTGCTGGAAAAATGGCCGGAACTCGTGCCGTATTTCAGTGAACCGGTGCAAGAAATCGGCCTGTAGACCGAAAACGCCTTATTCTTGTCGGAAACAGGACAGTCTCGTGAAGATTTCTGTGAAAATTTCATGGCATATTTCACGGAGCAGCCATGGCCAAAGATACAACATTGAAATCCGCTTCACTCGGTGCCGACTTGCGGTCGTTGCGTAAATCGCGCGGCATGACCTTGCAGGATCTGGCCGAGAGAACCGGCTGGTCTGTGGGCTGGATTTCGCAGGTGGAACGGGATATTTCGCATCCCTCAATCGAGGATCTGAAAGGGTTGGCATCCGCACTGGAAGTGCCGCTGTCGCTGTTCTTTGGTCAAACTCCTGCTGTCCCCGAAGAAGAAGGATACGTCGTGCGCGCCGATGCCCGCCGGCAGATCGGTTCGCGTGAGGACGGCTTGACCGAAGAATTGCTCTCCCCTGATCTGACCGATGATTTCGAGGTGTTTCAATCCACTTTTGCCCCCAATTCCAAACGTACGCATTTCACCCGCCGCGCGACACAGGAGGTGGGCTATCTGGTGTCGGGCCGGTTGCGCCTGTGGGTGGGGGCGCGCCAATTCGACCTGAACCCCGGTGACAGTTTTCGCATTCGCAACGAAGGCTATCGCTGGGAAAATTCACACGCTGTTGCGGCGGTAGTGATCTGGGTGATCGCCCCGCCGGTTTATTAAGGGGAATACTATGCACACGGGATCCTGTTTATGTGGCGCGGTGGCGTTTGAATTACGCGGGGAGTTGCGGGGTTCTGTTGCTTGCCATTGTCACCAGTGCCGTAAAACCAGCGGGCATTACTGGTCGGCAACGCAGGTGGATTTAGGGGAACTGATATTCACCAAGGATGCGGGGCTGAAATGGTTCCGGTCCTCAAACAAGGCGCAACGCGGGTTTTGTGCGCATTGTGGATCGTCGCTGTTCTGGAAGTTGGACGGCGAGCCGAAAATATCCATTTCTACCGGCACATTAGACGGGGCGACGGGTATTCAGACTGAAAAACATATCTTCATGGCGGATAAGGGCGATTATTACGACATTGCCGACGGTCTGCCGCAACTGGACAAATGGTAGGAGTTTAACATGTCTGATTTCCCCACAACGGCCCGTGTGGTCATTATTGGCGGCGGCGTTGTTGGTGCCTCGTCTTTGTATCACTTGGCCAAGATGGGCTGGACCGATTGCGTGCTATTGGAAAAGAACGAGCTGACGGCAGGGTCTACATGGCACGCGGCGGGGAATGTGCCGACGTTTTCCACTAGCTGGTCGATTATGAACATGCAGCGGTATTCGACAGAGCTGTATTCTCGGCTGGGGGAAGAAGTCGATTACCCGATGAACTATCACGTTACGGGATCAATCCGGCTGGCGCATAACAAGCAGCGGATGCAGGAATTTGAACGCGCCGCCGGTATGGGGCGCTATCAGGGGATGGATATTGAAATCCTCGATCCGGCACAGACGCAGGCACGCTATCCATTTCTGGAAACCCATGATTTGCTGGGATCGCTGTATGACCCGCATGACGGCGATATTGATCCGGCGCAGCTGACACAGGCATTGGCCAAAGGTGCGCGGGATATGGGGCAGCGGATTTTGCGGTTTACCCCCGCAACCGGCGTGAGCCGTGAGGGTGGCGAATGGGTTGTGCATACGGAAAAGGGCGATATCCGCTGTGAATTTGTGGTCAACGCGGCAGGCTATTACGCGCAGCGGGTGGGGGAGTGGTTCAAACCGTTTGGCGGGCGCACCGTGCCGATGATGGTGATGAGCCATCAATACCTGCTGTCCGATGAAATCCCCGAACTGGTGGAACACACCCGCCAGCATGGCAAGCTGCCATTGTTGCGCGATGTGGACACGTCCTATTATCTGCGGCAGGAAAAACACGGGTTCAACCTTGGTCCCTATGAACGCAACTGTCGCGCCCATTGGGTGGATTCAAGTGATCCGATGCCGGATGATTTCAGCTTTCAGCTCTATCCCGACGATCTGGACCGGATCGAATGGCACATGACCGACGCGATGGAGCGGGTGCCTTTGCTGGGAACTGCGGGGATTAACCGCGTGATCAACGGCCCGATCCCCTATGCGCCGGACGGGTTGCCGCTGATCGGTCCCATGCCGGGCGTGCCAAATGCGTTCGAGGCCTGCGTGTTCACCTTTGGCATTGCCCAAGGTGGCGGGGCCGGCAAGGTGCTGGCGGAATGGATCACCGAGGGCCAGACCGAATGGGATATGTGGTCGTGTGATCCGCGCCGGTTCACCGATTATACGGATCAGGCCTGTTGCAACGACAAGGGCATGGAGGTTTACGCCAACGAATATGCCATGCATTTCCCGCACCACGAATGGCCTGCCGCGCGGGACCGCAAGCTGTCGCCCAACCACGAAACGGTGAAGGCGCAGGGCGGTGTGATGGGGGCTTATGCTGGCTGGGAACGGGCGAACTGGTTTGCGCAAGACGGGGATGATGTATCCGAGGCAGCAACCCACACATGGGGCAGATCCGGCCCGTGGTCTGCACGCATCAAACAGGAATGCGAGGCCGTGCGCGACGGATGCGGTGTACTGGACTTGCCCGGCTTTTCGCGGTTTGAAATCTCGGGTGCGGGTGCCGATGACTGGCTGCGCGGGTTCTGCACCGGCGGTATTCCCAAGGCGGGGCGGATGAACCTGATTTATGTGGCAGACAAACGCGGACGGATATTGACGGAAATGTCCTGCCTGCGGTTCGGGGTGGACCGTTTTACCCTGATTACGGCGGCCACGGCGCAATGGCACGACGGGGAATTGTTACGCGATTCTGTGCCGTCTGGGGTGTCTGTTGTGGATCGCTCGACCGAGGTCGCGACGTTGATTGTAACGGGGCCAAAATCGCGCGCCCTGTTGGCGGGGATGACCGATGGTGATCTGTCGCTGGGGTGGTTGACCCATCAGGAATGTACTGTTGCTGGCAGTCCGGCAATGCTGGTGCGGGTGTCCTTTGCCGGGGAACTGGGCTGGGAGGTCCATGCCGCCAACGCGGACATGGCCCCGATTTACGCGGCTGTACTGGCGGCGGGGGCGAAGCCTTTTGGCATGTACGCGCTGAACTCACTGCGGATCGAAAAAGGCTACCGCGCGTGGAAAGGGGATTTGTCCACGGATTATTCCATGCTTGAAGGCGGGCTTGCGCGGTTTGTAAAGCTGGATAAGCCGTTTGATTTTACCGGTAAGGCAGCAATTGAACGCGAGTTGCAACAGGGCTGCAAGAAAGCCTTTGTAACGTTGGTTGTCGATGCGGGTGACGCAGATGCGCCGTATATGTCCACAATCTGGCACGATGGGAAAATTGTCGGCGAAACCACCTCTGGCGCATGGGGATACCGCGTCAATGCCAGTGTGGCGCTGGGCATGGTGCGGGCTGATCTGGCAAAGGCCGGAACCCGGGTAGAGGTCGAAATTTACGGCAAGCGCTGCTCTGCTGTGGTGCAGGAGGATCAACCGCTGTGGGATCCATTGAACGAGAGGTTGCGCGCGTGACTATTCCAAAACAGGCCCGTGTGGTCATCATTGGCGGCGGTGTCATCGGTTGTTCCGTGGCTTATCACCTTGCCAAACTCGGCTGGAAAGATGTTGTTCTGCTGGAGCGAAAACAGCTCACATCGGGGACAACATGGCATGCGGCGGGTCTGATTGCCCAAGTGCGCGCCAGTTCCACGATGACCAAATTGGCGAAATATTCCCGTGATCTTTATGCGGGGCTGGAGGCAGAAACCGGCCTTTCCACGGGGTTGAAAACCACGGGATCGATTACGATTGCCTTGACGGACGAGCGGCGCGAGGAAATTTTACGTCAGGCGACCATGGCGCGGGCTTTCGGGGTGGAGGCCTATGAGATTTCGCCGGCAGAGGTCAAACAACGCTACGAGCATCTGAACATTTCAGATATGACGGCGGGGGTTTATATTCCAGAGGACGGGCAGGGCGATCCGTCCAACATTGCGCTGGCGATGGCCAAGGGCGCGCGCCAGATGGGGGCAACCGTACTGGAGCGGGTCAAGGTCACGGGCATTGCCAAACAAGGGCGTCGGGTGAGCGGCGTTGACTGGGAAACCGATGATGACAAGGGCCATATCACCGCCGATATGGTTGTAAATTGTGCTGGCATGTGGGGGCATGAAGTGGGCCGCATGGCGGGGGTGAATGTGCCGCTGCATGCCTGCGAACACTTCTATATTGTCACCGAGCCGATCAAGGGTCTTCAACAACTGCCGGAGCTGCGGGTGCCGGAAGAATGTGCCTATTACAAAGAGGACGCCGGCAAAATCATGCTGGGGGCGTTTGAACCGAATGCCAAACCCTGGGGGATGAAAGGTATTCCCGACAGTTTCGAATTTGATCAGCTGCCCGAGGATTTCGACCACTTCGAACCAATACTGGAGGCCGCCTGCAATCGCCTGCCGCTGTTGGCGGAGGCGGGTATTCACACGTTCTTTAACGGGCCGGAAAGTTTTACGCCGGATGATGCCTACCATCTGGGGCTTGCCCCTGAAATGGACAATGTCTGGGTGGCGGCGGGGTTCAATTCCATCGGCATTCAGTCGGCGGGCGGTGCAGGTATGGCGTTGGCGCAGTGGATGCAGGATGGCGAAAAGCCCTTTGACCTCGGCGGTGTCGATATTGCGCGGATGCAACCGTTTCAGGGCAACAAACACTATCTGTTCGAGCGTTCCAAGGAAACTCTTGGCTTGCTGTATGCCGATCATTTCCCGTTTCGCCAAAAGGCCACCGCACGCGGTATCCGGCGGTCGCCATTCCATGCGCATTTGCTGGAACAAGGTGCGGTGATGGGCGAGGCAGGCGGCTGGGAACGGGCCAACTGGTTTGCAAATGCCGGACAGGAGCGGGAATACCGGTACAGCTGGCAGCGGCAAAACTGGTTTGAAAATTTCGCAGCGGAACATCGTGCGGTGCGGGAAAATGTCGGCATGTATGACATGACGTCCTTTGGTAAAATCCGGATCGAGGGACGCGATGCCGAGGCGTTTATGAACCATGTGGGCGGTGGCGATTATTCCTGTCCGATCGGGAAAATTGTCTACACCCAGTTTCTGAATTCTCGGGGCGGG
>CAMZLM010000109.1 GCA_947311485.1 uncultured Paracoccaceae bacterium | reverse complement strand
TGGGCCTTGCCGCGCGCTCGCCCGTGCGGGTGGTTCTGGATACGCATTTGCGCACCCCGAAGCAGTCCCGATTGGTAAAAACCGCTCGAAAAATCCCGCTGATCCTGTGTCATGGTCCGGATTCAGACAGCGTCGCCTGGCAAAATACCGATGCTACGCTACTGCCCTGCGCAGTGGAAGGCGGGCATCTTTCCTTGGCCGGTGTGCTCGCAAAACTGGCGCGCCATGGTTTAACACGGGTATTTTGCGAAGGCGGCGGCCAGCTGGCGGCAAGCCTGCTGCGTCACCAAGTCGTTGATAGGTTAATTACTTTTAACGCCGGGCTTGCCATTGGCAGTGATGGTCGCCCCCAGCTTGGCAGGCTGGGCGTTGAAAAACTAACCGATGCACCGCGTTTCACCCTGCAAGAAAGCCGTCAAATCGGGGCCGATGTGATGAACATCTGGCGGGCCTAGACATCTTGCCCTTACACCATTCCTTAACTATACGCAGCCTATGTTAGATCACACGTCAAATCAGCCCGTTCTGCCGCCCGAAATTGATCGGCGCCGGACCTTCGCCATTATCTCGCATCCGGATGCGGGGAAAACCACGCTCACGGAAAAATTTCTGTTGTTCGGCGGGGCAATTCAGATGGCCGGTCAGGTCCGCGCCAAGGGTGATGCGCGCCGGACCCGTTCCGATTTCATGCAAATGGAAAAGGATCGCGGGATTTCTGTGTCTGCATCCGCCATGTCATTTGAATTTCGCGACTATTGGTTCAATCTGGTGGACACGCCGGGCCACTCCGATTTCTCTGAGGACACCTTTCGCACCCTGACGGCTGTGGATGCCGCCGTGATGGTGATTGACGGAGCCAAAGGCATCGAGAGCCAAACCCGCAAGTTGTTCGAGGTCTGCCGCATGCGCGACATGCCGATCCTGACGTTTTGCAACAAAATGGACCGCGAGAGCCGCGATACATTTGATATCATTGATGAAATTCAGGAAAACCTGGCGATTGACGTGACCCCGGCGAGCTGGCCCATCGGCATGGGCCGCGATTTTATCGGCTGTTACGATTTGCTGAACGACCGGCTGGAGCTGATGGATCGGGCGGATCGAAATGTGATTTCCGACAGCATCGAAATCAATGGTCTGGATGACCCGAAACTGGCCGAACATGTGCCGGCGGAATTGCTCGAACAATTTCTGGAAGAAGTCGAAATGGCGCGCGAATTGATGCCGCCAATGGACCATCAGGCCTTTCTGGACGGAACATTGACGCCGATCTGGTTTGGCTCTGCGATCAATTCTTTCGGAGTGAAGGAATTGATGGACGGCATCGGCCAATACGGACCGAAACCCCAGATACGGCCAGCGGTGGAACGCCAGATTTCACCCGATGAAAAGAAGGTTTCCGGCTTTGTTTTCAAGGTACAAGCCAATATGGACCCAAAACACCGCGACCGGATTGCTTTTGTGCGGCTTTGTGCGGGGCATTTCAAACGCGGTATGAAACTGACCCATGTGCGCAGCAAAAAACAGATGGCGATTGCCTCGCCTATGCTGTTTCTGGCCTCGGATCGCGAATTGACCGAGGAAGCCTGGGCCGGTGATATCATCGGCATTCCCAACCACGGCCAGCTACGCATCGGCGATGCCCTGACCGAAGGCGAAATGTTGCATTTCTCAGGGATCCCGTCGTTTGCGCCGGAATTGTTGCAATCCGTGCGACCGACCGACCCGATGAAAGCCAAACATCTGGACAAGGCCCTGACCCAATTTGCCGAAGAAGGGGCCGCCAAGCTGTTCAAACCAATGATCGGGTCGGGTTGGATTATCGGTGTGGTCGGGGCCTTGCAATTCGAGGTTCTGGCCTCGCGGATTGAACTGGAATACGGTATTCCGGTGCGGTTTGAACCGACACAGTTCACATCGGCACGCTGGCTCACCGGCCCCGAGGACAAGGTGGATGGCTTTATTGAAGTCAACAAAGGGCACATGGCGACAGACCATGACGGAGATCCGGTTTATTTAACGCGAATTCAATGGGATATCGACCGTGTAGAGCGGGATTATCCAGAGCTGAAACTGGCTGCGACCAAAGAAATCACAGTATAGACAGCAATAAAAAGGCGCGGATCACCGCGCCTTTTCAGGTATTCTATCAGGCCGGAATACGCAAAACCTGACCGGGATAGATTTTATCCGGATGGCTCAGCATGGGTTTGTTGGCCTCGAAAATCTCGTTATAGCGGTTACCATCGCCGAGTGTTTTCTTGGAAATCGCCCACAATGTATCACCTTTGACAACGGTGTGGAATGTCGGATCATCACCGGCAACGGTGTCCTCTACGGCGGCAACGCCTTCGACATTGCCCACAGCGAGGATGACTTTTTCTTTCATTTCCTGACTGACGGCTTCGCCCTCGACCTTGACTGTATCGCCATCAACGGTAATTTCCAGCCCCGAAGCATCCAGCCCCAGATCTGCAATTTCCTGCACCAGCGCGTCTTTGGCCGGGGCTGCTTCGGCGGCACTGGCCCCGAAAAGCGATTTTCCCGCGTCCTTTACAAAGCTCCAAATACCCATCGTTCATTCCTTTAATTTGTGATTGCCTGTTACAGCTATCCCATATTTAGACAGACGTCCTGCATTTACAAGGGGCGATGTAGTGGGTTATTCCGCCGCTTCCTGACCAGCGGTAAATTGCAATCGGGCCAGACGCGCGTATAGACCGCCCTCTTTGACCAACGCGTCATGCGTGCCTTGTGCCACAACACGCCCCTTGTCCAGCACCACAATCCGGTCGGCCTGTTTGACCGTAGCCAAACGGTGCGCAACAATAAGTGTGGTGCGATCCTTGGACAGCTCCTCGACCGCTTGTTTCACCAGCTGTTCGGACTGCGCATCCAGCGCGGACGTGGCCTCGTCCAGCAACAACACCGGTGCGTCACGCAGGATTGCACGCGCAATGGCGATACGCTGTTTTTGCCCCCCGGACAGCATCACACCACGCTCCCCGACAAAGGAGTCATACCCGTCCGGCAGTTCGGACAGGAACTCATCGGCAGCGGCAGCTTTGGCGGCGGCGATGACCTCGGCGTCGGTGGCCTCTGGCCGGCCAAAACGAATGTTTTCCATCGCGCTTGTGGCAAAAATCACCGGATCCTGTGGTACAAACGCCAGTTGGCGGCGAAAATCGGCGCGTGCCATGTCTTTGATGGCGATTCCGTCCAGTGTTACCTGCCCCGCATCCGGATCAAAGAACCGCAACAAAAGTTGGAACACCGTTGATTTACCGGCACCGGACGGCCCGACCAAAGCCACGGTTTCCCCCGGCTTAATGGTCAGATCAAATCCGTCGAGCGCCAAAACACCGGGACGGGCCGGATAGGCAAATGTGATCTGTTCAAAACCAACGGCCCCTTGGGCGCGCCCCTCTATTTTGACCGGATTTTCGGGATCCTGCACCGAATCCTCGGCCGTCAGCAATTCTACCAACCGATCGGTTGCGCCGGCTGCCCGCTGCAATTCGCCCCAGATTTCGGACAAAGCCCCGACCGCACCGGATACCAGAACGGCATAAATGACGAATTGCACCAGCGCCCCTGTGGTCATTTCACCGGCCCGCACATCCCGCGCGCCAATCCACAGAACCCCGACAATTCCGGTAAAAATCAGGAACATAACAATCACGGTCATAATCGCCCGCGCGCCAATGCGATCCTTGGCGGCGGTAAAGGCCTGTTCGGTCAACGTATTGAAACGGGCCGCGCTGTGGTGTTCGTGGGAAAAGGCCTGCACGGCCTGCGCCGCCTGCAAGGTTTCAGTGGCATTCCCCGAACTCTCGGCGATTTTATCCTGATTTTCGCGGCTCAGGCGGCGCACTTTGCGCCCAAGAATGATGATCGGGACCAACACCACTGGCACAATCAGCAAAACCATACCGGTCATTTTCACCGAGGTGAACAACATCAGGGTCATGCCGCCAAAGAAGATCAACACATTGCGCAACGCAACTGATACGGACGACCCGATCACCGACAAGATCAGCGTGGTGTCCGTGGTGATGCGCGACAACACTTCGCCGGTCATGATTTTATCAAAAAATGCCGGACTCATGCCGATCATTTTATCGTAAACCGCCATACGAATATCGGAAACAACCCGTTCGCCCAAACGCGTCACGAAATAATATCGAAACCCCGTCCCCACGGCCAAACCGGCAGCAATTGCCACGGCAGCCCCGAAATACTGGTCCATCAACTCCAGCGAACCGGAGGAAAACCCGTCCACAACCCGACGCACGGCCAGAGGCAGCATCAAGGACATGGTCGCGGTGACAATCAACGACAATCCGGCCAGAATGATCCAGACCTTATACGGGGCCAAAAACGGGGCCAATCCGGCCAACGGCCCGACTGTTTTGGATTTTTCGCGCTCGGGGAGCAAATCCCCGGTTGTGCCACGTGCCATATTGACCTCGGTTGGTTTGAGTCGATTAGAGGTCAACTTCTAGTCTGCAGCACGCCAAGGCACAAGCGAGTTGGTGCCGCAGGTATGCACAAACCTGTTAACAGAAAAGGGCCACCCGCTGGATGGCCCTTTTAATGACGAATTTGGTCGCTTTATTCGGCTCCCAGTGCGTTGAACACGGACTGTGCATTCGCCAAGGCAGCCGATGTGCTGTCAGCCTGACTTTGGGCCTTGTCACGCGCGGTCAAAGCCGCATCGAGCGCGGCTTGGGCTTCTGACTTGGCGGCAGTGGCGCTGGGCAGGGCTTCTTGTGCTGCAACAATCTGTTTTTGCGCGGTTTGTTCTGCGGCTTGGGCGGCCTCTTGTGCAGCCGTCAGTTCCTGCACCGCAGCAGTACCGGCGGCAACATCGGATTTGGCTTGGTCCAAGGTCGTTTGGGCCGCCGTGAATTCGGCTTGGGTCTGCTCCATGGCTTTGGTCGCCTTTGCCGCCCGCGCTGTCGCGTTGGTCACGTTTTCCGTGGCCTGTGCCACAGCCTTATCCGCCAGATCCAGCGTTTTTTGCATCTGCACCATCATCGCCGCCGCGCGTTCGCTGGCCTTGAAGGCTCTCTCGGCCTGAATCTCGTCCGCCTTGGCCTGTGCTGCGGCCGCTTTGGCGGTTTCTTCGGCAGCCAATGCCGATTCCTGCGATGTCTGCGCCACTTTTTCGGCTTTTGTCACAACTGCTTGCGCGGCTTTTTGTGCGTCGGTCTGCTCTGTTTCCCCTTCAGCCGGGGCCAATCGGGCTGCCTTTTGGCGGGCGGTTTCGACATTGGCCAGCGCCTTTGCCGCCATGTTCCTGGCTTCGTCAGTCAGAGAAATCGCGTTACTTGCCATGGCTGCCGATTTCTGGGACAGCTCGGCTGCCTTGGCCGATTTGGCTTTGGCTGCTTCGAATTCTTCGGTCAAATCGGCAACCATTTTGGCGCTGCCATCACGAGCCTTACGGGCGTCTGCCAAGGATTTTTCAGCCATTTTTACGTTATCTTCGGCAAGGGAAACCGCCTTCTTTGCGGCCGTCAAATCTATTTGCTTCAGCGCGGTTTCTGCCTGACGCACTGTTTTGGATTGCTCGGTAAGGGTCTGGGTCGCGGCCTCTAGCCCTGTACCTGCCTCGTTCAACATGCTTTCAGCCTGAGACGCGGTAATGTGTGCCTTGTTCAACGCGGTCTCTTGTTCAGCAACAGCGGATTGTGCTGCTGTCAGGGCCTCTTGGGCTGCTTTGGCTTGTGCCTGGCTGTTTTGCAGTGCTTTGGCCGCGGCCTCCTGTGCGGATTGCGCTTTTGTCACCTCGGCCCGGGCCGTTTCCACGGCCGCCTCATGCTTGCGCGCTTTTTGATCCAGCACACCCCAAATCGCGATAATCGCCACCAGAGCCAACGCTATAAAACCGGCTGTTTTTTTCATATCTTCCCTCTTTGGCAGTATTTTACTCGCCCATTCGGGCGTTTTCTTGCGCCAAGACTTTGGGTAATTGCCCGCTTGGTGCAAGCCCCAAACCGCAAAAATCCGCGTATTCGGCCAAGTTTTCGCGGATTCATTTAAAAACCTGAATTTTTTCGCCCCAAATTGACAGAAGCGCTTGACGTGGTGGCATTCCCTTTGCACACAGGAGGCAACTGCTTTGGCATTATGTCAGGCAGATGAGTATAAGTGAAATAGCCACAAAGGACTTGAGAGCAATAGCCCGTAGACCACATCATGCGCCCCCACAGCGCGACACCGGAGCGCGCACGAACGAGCGCATTACCGCCCCTGAAATTCGCCTCATCGGCGCTGACGGCGACAACGTCGGCGTTGTCACCCCTGCAAAAGGCATGGAACTTGCCGCTGCTGCCGGACTTGATCTTGTCGAGATTTCGCCAAACGCCAAACCGCCGGTTTGCAAGGTTATGGATTATGGCAAATTCAAATACGAGACGCAGAAACGCGAATCCGAAGCCCGCAAAAAGCAAAAAACCATCGAGGTGAAAGAGGTCAAATTCCGACCCAACACCGATACGCATGATTTTGACGTGAAAATGCGCAATGTGTTCAAGTTTCTGGAAAATGGCGACAAAGTCAAAATCACCCTGCGTTTTCGCGGTCGGGAAATGGCGCACCAGAATCTGGGTTCCCAGCTGCTGCGCCGTGTTGCCGAAGCCGTTGGCGATCAGGGCAAGGTCGAGAGCATGCCCAAAATGGAGGGCCGCCAAATGATCATGATGATTGGTCCGGTGCCGAAATAACCATGCCTGTGCAGCCCACAACTGGCCATAGCGTCATTTTTCGGGGTGCCACAGCGGATGGTCGTCTGGTGAACCAGACTTTTGAACGCAATTCCAAGCCCGTCATCGACGGGCTTGTGTCATTTCTGGGGGATCAAACCGGCCATGCGCTGGAAATCGGTTCCGGCACCGGCCAACACATTTGCGCCTTTGCCGCTGCATTCCCCCGATTGCAATGGACCCCGTCCGAACCGGATGCCATTCACCGGCGCAGTATTGATGCCTGGCGTGCGCAGCTGCATTCCACGGCCCGTCCTGCCATCGGGCTTGATGCATCTGCGGATTGGGCGGGGCAGACCGGGATCACGGAAATCACGCCTCTAAACCTGATTTTGTCCATGAACGTCATTCACATTGCGCCGTTTGCCGTGGCGCTTGGCATTATTTCAGGTGCCGCAAAAACCTTGATTACCGGAGGATATCTGGTGTTTTATGGGCCTTTTGCCGAAAATGGACAGCATACAGGCGAGGGAAATCGCCTATTTGATGAACGCCTGCGCGCAGAAAACCCTGAATGGGGGGTGCGGGATGTGGATGAACTGCTGGTCTATGCCCGAAATGACGGGCTTGAATTGTATCAGGTGCTGAAAATGCCCGCCAATAACCGGTTGGTGGTGTTTCAACGGACCGAATAGCAATCCCCCAAACCATGCGGGTATTTCAAAAATCAGGAATCAGAGCGGTGCCAATGCCTTTTCCAGATCACCGTATCCAGTAAAGCGGCGTTCGAGCGGAAGGCCCAGTTTTCGCGCGCATTCCTCGGCCTTGGCATCAAGGTCGGGATTGTTGGTTTGGGCCTGATAGATCAGTTTGGTGTAATTGCCGAAATACATATCCCGCAATTCCGGATGCCGGTCCAGCCCCATGGGCTTCCACACAAAAGCATCAAATTGTTTGACCAAAAAATCGGTCAGGTAGAAAACCGTGACTTCATCCTCTGATTTTTCGGCAAAGGTGTCGTTGCCCTCGTAAAAGCTGTAACAATGCGGGCCGGCGATCATTTCCACACCGAGTTCGCGGCATTTGGCCTGTAACAGGCCGCCGGTGCCGCAATCGGCATAGGCCACAAAAATACTGTCGTATTGAGAGCGTTTTTCCAGCACGAGTTTTTCAACCGCGCCGACAATTTTATCCGGATACAAATGGTAGTTCGCCGGCAGACAGGTCAAATCCATATGATCCCAGCCATTCACCGCCACCAGAGCCAGTATTTCCCGGGCCAGCGCCCCGCAGGCCACAACCAAAACGCGCCCGACCTGTTGATCGGGCGCGGGTAATCCTGTTTCGGTCAAGGTGTCATCCAAGACGTGCATCGGTTAGGCAGACATCTGATTGTGCTTTTTCGCCATCAGTTCCTTGGCCGTTTCAACCGCCACAGCCGCATCACGACAATAGGCATCCGCCCCGATCGCCTTGCCGAATTCTTCGTTCAGAGGCGCACCCCCAACCAAAACAATATAATCGTCGCGCATGCCCTTTTCGACCATCGTGTCGATGACAACCTTCATATACGGCATGGTTGTGGTCAACAGAGCAGACATCCCCAGAATATCGATCTCGCCTTCTTCCATTGCGTCGATGTAATTTTCGACCGGATTGTTGATCCCCAGATCGCGAACCTCGAAACCGGCACCTTCCATCATCATGGTGACAAGGTTTTTACCAATATCGTGAATGTCACCTTTGACGGTACCAATCACCATATTCCCCAAACGCGGCGCGCCAGTTTCCACCAACAAAGGTTTCAGAATTTTCATCCCGCCCTTCATCGCGTTGGCCGCGAGCAAAACCTCGGGTACAAACAAAATACCGTCGCGAAAATCAATACCGACGATGCGCATGCCCTCGACCAGAGCCTTGGTCAGCACATCATAAGGTGTCCAGCCGCGCCCGAGCAGGATATTCACGCCTTCTTCGATTTCCTCTTTCAGGCCATCATAGAGATCGTCGTGCATCTGGGGCACCAGCTCGTCATCGCTCAGTTCAGCAAGGATGATATCTTCTTCGTCAGACATTTGATTTTCCCGAATTAATGCGGCAAGCCGCATGTAAGTGTTTGCTAGGCCAGCTTTACCGCTATTCTGCGGTAAAACTGCATAAATTGCGACACAGGTTTACAACATTGCGACGCAATTGGATTTTATCCTCTGCGGCGGCGACGTTGGCGGGTTGGAGCCGGTTCATCCCCTGTGCCATCGCTTTCGGATGAAAAAGCCCCCATACGGGCCACGATTTCTTCGAGGGATGGTGCATCCCCCACCGGTTGGGTATCAAGCGCCTTGCGCATGGCCCGCAAATGGTCCGGCAGGGTGCCACAACAGCCACCGATAATCTTAGCGCCGCAATTGCGCGCCATGACCGCATATTCGCCCATCAATTCAGGCGTGCCATCATAGTGAATGTGGCCATCATGGTATTTCGGAATCCCCGCGTTGCCCTTGGCCACAATCGGCAGATCGGCACCCGCATCGCGAAATCCCAGAACCGTGCGCAGCAAATCGGATGCACCAACCCCGCAATTGGCCCCGAAACCCAGCGGCTGATGTTTCAGGCCTTTGACCATTTCCACCATCGCGGACGAGGTCACCCCCATCATCGTGCGCCCGGCCGTATCAAAACTCATGGTCCCGACCCAGCTTGCACCCACATTGGCGATTGCCTCGGCTGCTGCGGCGAATTCCTCGGGGGCGGAAATGGTTTCCACCCAGAGCACATCCGCGCCACCTTCCAACAGGCCGGTGGCCTGTTCTTCGAAAATCTCAACCGCGCTGGCGTGCGACAGGGTGCCTACCGGCTCCATAATATCGCCAGT
The DNA here is from genome assembly GCA_947311485.1 of uncultured Paracoccaceae bacterium. GTDB lineage: Bacteria > Pseudomonadota > Alphaproteobacteria > Rhodobacterales > Rhodobacteraceae > Amylibacter. The sequence goes on along the minus strand of CAMZLM010000109.1, from coordinate 7,413 downwards.
CGGCCCCATGGACCCCGCCACAATGATCGGGCGGTCGGTGGTATCGGCGACTTCGCGGCCAATTTCCGCTGCAATCCGCGACAATTCCCGCGCGCGGCTTTGGGCATTGTGCAACTTAAGCCGCGAGGCATTGCCACCAAAACTATTGGTCAGAAACAGATCGGACCCCGCATCCACGGCATTCTGGTACAAGGCACGAATCCGGTCCGGATGCTGATCGTTCCACATCTCCGGCGCTTCGCCGGCTTCCAATCCCATGTTAAACAGGTTGGTACCCGTCGCCCCGTCCGCCAACAAAAATCCGCGATCCGCCAATAAGTTCATCAATTTTTCAGACATAATGTCGATCTTTCATCATAAATAGCCCCGGCGGGGCTTTTTAGGGTTGTGCCACAAGCCGTTGCTTGAAGCAATTTCATAACAATCATAAAGATTATGAGTCATTCATGTGTTTGGCGGCTGTTGTTTGAATGCGTTCGATCATCGCCCGCAGCCCATTGGAACGCTGTGCAGACAGGTGTTGATCCAGCCCCAATCGCGCAAGTTGTTCCTGTGCGTTGGTGTCCACCACCTGTTGCAGATCCACGCCGTTAAACAATTCCACCAGAACCGCAATCAACCCGCGCACGATCATCGCATCGGAATCACCGACAAACCAGAATTTGCCATCCTCCACACGTGGCACCAGCCACACTTGCGAAGCACAGCCATCAACCTTGGTTGCCGGGACTTTAAAGGCGTCATCCAGCGGGTCCATCGCCTTACCCATATCGATTACGTGGCGGTAACGGTCTTCCCAATCGTCGAGAAACTCGAAGGTTTCGACAAGCTCTTCAAATTCAGGGGTCATTGGATTCCTCATGCTTTTGCGACTGCCTTAGCGGTTTTTGCACGCCAGAACAACACAGGCCTTTCCAATTGCGGCGCTTTTGGCTATCCAAGGGGCAAGAAACTCTGGGGTGTTCGTATGAAAAAGCTGTTGGTTGTCTTGGCGGTTTGTGGATTGGTCGCAAGCTGTAGCGGTGGGAGCGGCTCGCTTGGGGGCGGCTCGGGCAGTGCCAATAGCAGTGCGGGTTCTTCCGGCTCGGGCAGTTCGGCTGGTAGTTTTGGCCTGTTCAAGCGTAAAAACAACGAACCCGTCACTGTTGCGCAGAAAAAAATTCAGGATTTCGGCAACTTGATTCCGGTTGTCACCGATGTGCGTGTCGAACGCATAAAATCCGGTGCCATTATCCATGCCACAGGCAAGGCCAGCCGCGTTGGGTATTATGATGTCAAACTGTTGGCCCCGAACGGTATGACACCTGACAAAAACGGTGTCGTAACGCTGGAATTTCGCGCCAAACAGCCCGGGTTCTGGACCACTGCAAGCACCAAACGAGCGCGTGAAATTAACGTAGGCCGCTATATTTCCCGTTACAAGCTTGATCGGCTCCGTAAAATTGTCGTCATCGGGGCGCAAAACGTGGTGACCGTCGGGCGCTAACCCCAGACAGGTTTGCGTTTGTCAAAAAAGGCTCCGATCCCTTCCGGAGCTTCATCCGCCTCCCATGTTTCCACCAATGCCGCGATGGTCATTTCAATTTGGGACTCCGGTATATCGCCCCCTTGGTCGGCAATTAGTTTTTTGGTGCGTGCAACCGCCCCCGGAGCAACAGACAAATACGGTATGACCTCGGCCTCTATGGCCTCTGCCAATCCCTGCACAGGCACCGTCCGTGCCAACAAATCAAGCCGGACCGCCTCCTCTGCTTCAAAAATCCGTGCCGACATCATCACGCGGCGCGCGCGCCCCTGCCCCATGCGGGCAATCACATAGGGCGAAATCGTCGCCGGTATCAAACCCAGACGGGTTTCCGTCAGGCCGAATTTTGCCCCCTCAACCCCGATGGCCACATCACAAACCGACATCATACCGATACCGCCACCAAAGGCCTGCCCCTGAATGGCGCCGATTACCGGTTTGGGCAGAGTGTTCAACCGGTTCAGCATCAACGCCAGCGTTCGCGCCCCCGTCGCCCGTTCCTGTGCATCTGCCTGCATCTGTTGGCGCATCCAGCCCAGATCCCCGCCGGCACAAAAGCTCCGCCCAGCACCGGTCAGTACCACAACCCGAATGCCATCATCCTCCGCGATATCGGCACAGGCCTGTGTCAGCTCTGCAATCATTTGTGCGCTTAGCGCGTTGTGTTTTTCCGGCCGGTTCAAAGTCAGCGTTGCCACGCCACGGGAATCAACTTCCAGTAAAATCGTTTCAAACATGTTAATTCCTCAGTGTTTTTGCAAATTCCGCCACATCGGCCAGTTTTTGCAAGTCGATCCCTGTATCATATCCTGCCGTTTCCAGCATCGAGGCAACCGCCCCGCTATCCACATTTCCTGCCGCACCGGGGGCATAAGGGCACCCCCCCAGCCCGCCAACCGAAGCATCAAACACCCGCACCCCCATGTCCAGAGAGGCCTGAATATTGATCAGCGCCCGCCCCGCCGTGTCATGGTAGTGTCCGGCCAGCCGCACTGCCGGCACCTCCTCCAGCACCGCACGCAGCATGGCAGTGGTGCTCTCTGGCGAGGCCTGACCGATGGTGTCACCCAGCGAAATTTCATAGCAGCCCAGCGCCAACAACTGCTTGGCCACCTGCGCCACAGCCCCGGGATCGGTCGCCCCGTCAAACGGGCAATCCGTCACGCAGGAAATATAGCCCCGCATGCGCATGCCATCACGTTTCGCCGCCTTGGCGACATCGGTAAAACGGGCAATGCTCTCGGCCACGGTGCAATTGATATTTGCCTTGCTGAACCCCTCCGAGGCCGAGGCGAAAATCGCGATTTCATCGGCACGCGCCTGTTTTGCACCGTCATAGCCACGTAAATTCGGTGTCAGTGCTGCATAGCGAACCCCGGGCTTGCGCCTGATCTGCGCCAGCACCGCCGCGCTATCTGCCATTTGCGGCACCCATTTGGGGGAGACAAAACTGGCAACCTCGATCCGGCGAAACCCGCAATCCGACAGCCGGTCCACCAACGCCACCTTATTCTCTGTGGCAATCATGACCGGTTCATTTTGCAGCCCGTCGCGAGGTCCAACCTCGAATATCTCTGCTTTCTCAGCCATTTACAGCCCTTTTGTAAACCGCACTTTGGCAGATCATGTCTCGGCCTCCTCCAGCCGTACCAGCATCGCTCCGTCTTCGACCTGATCGCCCGCAGCCACAAGGATTTCGGCAACCTCCGTATCAAAGGGCGCAACCAGTGTGTGTTCCATTTTCATCGCTTCCAGAATCGCCAGCGGCTCGCCTTTGGCCACAACCTGCCCCGCAGCGACCATCAACGCCTTGACCAGCCCCGGCATCGGCGCGCGGATCACACTGTCGCCGCCCTCCTCTGCATTTGCCCGCTCCAGTAGGTCCACAAGGGAAAAATGATGCGCTTCGGGGGCAAAAATGCTGACCCCGCCGCGATGATGCACGACGCGGCAATCGAGCTTGCGCCCGTCATGGAACCAAGCATCACGGTGTTCCAGCTCCAGCGTCGCCGTGTCCAGTTCCACCCGATAACGCCCCTGCCCAAGGCAAAGCACCGCTGCGGTTTCGGCCTCCCCCTGCGATTCATACCAAATGGTACGCCGCAAAGGCTGCCACAGGGCAAAGCCCTCTTGTGGCTTGTCTTCCAGTTCGGCCAGTTCCACAACCGCCACTGCCCGCAGCAGATCGCTGGCCGGTTCTTCATGGCTGAGCACTGCAATATCGCGATCAATCAGACCGGTATCCACATCCCCGCGCGAAAACGCCGTGTGTGATGCCAGTTTCGACAGGAATTGCAAGTTCGTCACCGCGCCGGACACTTCTGTATGATCCAGCGCATGGCGCAAAGCCTGCAAGGCCTGTTCGCGGTTTGGCCCATGTACTACCAGCTTGGCAATCATCGGGTCATAGTATGGCGTAATGCTATCCCCCGCCCGCACACCTGTTTCCGCCCGAGCGCTGGCCGGAAACTTCAGATGGGTCAATGTGCCGGTCGCCGGCAGGAAGCCCTTGGGCACATCTTCTGCATAGAGCCGCGCCTCAAAGGCCCAGCCGTTAATCACCAACTCGTCTTGCGCCTTGGGCAGCGGCTCTCCGGACGCTACCCTGAGCTGCCATTCAACCAGATCCTGCCCCGTGATCGCCTCCGTCACCGGATGCTCCACTTGCAAACGCGTATTCATCTCCATGAACCAGAACCCGTCCGTACGCAGCGGGCCGGAGCCGTCCACGATGAATTCCACCGTGCCCGCCCCACAATACTCAATCGCCTTGGCAGCCTTTACCGCTGCCGCGCCCATGGCGGCGCGCACATCTTCCGTCATATCCGGTGCGGGTGCTTCCTCGATCACCTTTTGATGCCGTCTTTGCAGGGAACAATCCCGTTCAAACAGGTGTACCGCCTGCCCGTGCGAATCGCCAAACACCTGAATTTCAATGTGACGCGGATTGGTTACGAATTTCTCAACTAGCACCGCATCATTGCCAAAAGCGGTTTTCGCCTCGGAGCGCGCCGACTCCAGCATGGCCTGAAACGCATCCGCCGTTTCCACCAGCCGCATGCCCTTGCCACCGCCACCAGCCACAGCCTTGATCAGCACCGGATAACCAATTTTCGCCGCCTCACGCGCCAACAAAGCATCGTCCTGATCCGCCCCGTGATCGCCCGGCACCGCCGGCACACCGGCCTGAACCATCAACGCCTTGGCCGCATCTTTTAGCCCCATAGCACGGATCGCATCGCCACTCGGCCCGATAAAAGCCAAACCAGCCGCCGCCACGGCCTCGGCAAATTCTGGATTTTCCGACAGAAAGCCATAGCCCGGATGGATCGCCTGCGCACCTGTTTCCTGCGCCGCCTGAATGATCCGCGCGCCTTGCAAATAGCTGTCCGCCACAGGGGCCGCGCCGATATGCACGGCTTCGCTTGCCATGGCCACATGGCGCGCCGAACGGTCCGCATCCGAATAAACCGCAACAGTGGCGATGCCCAATCGGTTGCAGGTGTCGATAACTCGACAAGCGATTTCACCACGGTTGGCGATTAGGATTTTAGTGAACATTTTTCGGCTTCCACTTCGCAATTTCAATTATTTTTTCATGGGCCGTTTTGTCCATGACATCACCAAATCTGAGCTTTGCAATTCCTTCGCTCATGATCGGACTTCTTTGAAGATGGGGCGCTATGGCGGCAAATAGTTTTGCTGCGTCCGGTCCATAAAGAAAAATACTCAAATCGCTGCCCTCAAGGCCAACTTCATTGCCGTCGCATTCTCCGAGGCCTTCAGTCTTCAATATTCTGTCAAGGCTATTTTCCAACGCAAAAACGTCTTCCATATCCTCCAAAGAAATGTTCGAACTCAAAATTACCGAATGTTGCACTTGATTGCTTGGTGTCATTTTGATTAATTTCTCTCTAAATAGAAATCTTATCAACTTTGACACAATAGCAAATACAAAAACACCGATAGCCAGCTTTTCAAATATCCCCATCACATCCGAAACACGCCAAAAGTCGTGTCCTCCACTTTCCGATCCAGACAAGCCCGCAACGACAGCGCCAGCACATCCCGCGTTTGGCGCGGATCAATCACCCCGTCATCCCACAGCCTAGCGGACCCATACAGCGGATGGCTTTGCTCCTCGAACATCTCGATCGTCGGACGCTTGAACTCGGCCTCATCCTCGGCAGACCATTCGCCACCGCGCCGCTCGATCCCGTCGCGTTTGACCGTCGCCAGAACCCCCGCCGCCTGCTCGCCGCCCATCACCGCAACCCGTGCATTCGGCCAAGTCCACATGAAACGCGGGCTATAGGCGCGCCCGCACATGCCGTAATTCCCTGCGCCAAAAGACCCACCCACAACCACGGTAATCTTGGGCACCTTGGTACAGGCCACCGCCGTCACCAGCTTGGCCCCGTGGCGCGCAATGCCTTCGGCCTCGTATTTCTGCCCTACCATAAAGCCGGTGATATTCTGTAAAAACACCAGCGGGATTTTGCGCTGTCTTCACAGTTCGACAAAATGCGCGCCCTTTTGCGCGCTTTCGGAAAACAGGATACCGTTGTTGGCAATAATACCACAGGGCATGCCCTCGATATGGGCAAAACCGCAAACCAGCGTGGTGCCGAACCGCGCCTTGAACTCGTCAAACACCGAGCCATCGACAACACGGCCAATCACCTCGCGGATATCATAGGGCGTTTTCAAATCCACCGGCACAACCCCCAACATATCAGCCGGATCCAGAACCGGTGCCACCGGTTCTTGCAGCGCGAGGGCTGCCCGTTCGGGCGGCGCGAGCGCTGCAACCGCCGCGCGCGCCAGCGCCAGCGCGTGGGCATCGTCATCCGCCAGATAATCCGCCACACCGGACAGACGCGTATGCACATCGCCGCCGCCCAGATCCTCGGCGCTCACAACTTCCCCCGTTGCGGCCTTCACCAATGGCGGCCCCGCCAGAAAAATCGTGCCCTGTTCCTTTACAATGATCGACACATCCGACATGGCCGGCACATAGGCCCCGCCAGCGGTACAAGACCCCATCACCACCGCAATCTGCGCAATCCCCTTGGCGGACATATTCGCCTGATTGAAAAAGATACGGCCAAAATGATCGCGGTCGGGAAAGACCTCGTCCTGATTGGGCAGGTTCGCCCCGCCGCTATCCACGAGGTAGACACACGGCAAATGGTTCTGCTCGGCAATCTCCTGCGCCCGCAGATGCTTCTTCACGGTCATCGGATAATAGGTGCCGCCCTTCACAGTGGCATCATTGCAAACCACCATCACCTGGCGCCCCTTCACCAAACCGATCCCCGCAATCACCCCCGCGCAGGGTGCCGCGCCATCATAAAGCCCGTGCGCCGCCGTCAAGCCAACCTCCAGAAACGGCGACCCCGCATCCAGCAGGTTCGCCACCCGCTCCCTTGGCAACATTTTACCCCGACTCAAATGCCGCTCGCGCGACCGCTCGCCGCCCCCCGCCATGGCCTGACGAGCGGCTGTGGCAATGACCTCGATAGCTTTCAGATGGGCGGCTTTGTTGGCTTCGCACACGGGGCCGGAGGTCGGGGACTTAAGAGGTATCTGTGCCATTTTTCATTCCTTAAACTTCTCAAAGAGGGCCATTACAGCCCCTTTGCACCAACAAACACCACCTGTTGCGCGTTCAAGCGCCGTCTGCGGCCTTCTTATACGGTTACATTTCTGCCCTTGCAGCGGGGTGCCTACCCCTGCAATTTCATCAATTCGCGACCAATCAACATGCGGCGAATTTCGCTGGTGCCGGCACCAATTTCCATCAGCTTGGCGTCGCGCATGATCCGGCCCAGCGGGCTATCGCTCAGATACCCCGCCCCGCCCATGGCCTGCACACCCTGCACCGA
>CAMZLM010000108.1 GCA_947311485.1 uncultured Paracoccaceae bacterium | reverse complement strand
GTGGATTGATCTCGGGAGTGGTGCCGGATTCCCCGGTATGGTTATTGCCATTTTAGCAGCCGAGCTCTGGCCTGATCGCGAAATACATCTGGTTGAGAGCGATCAACGGAAATGCGCCTTTTTGAGAAATGTTTCACGTGAAACAGATGTTCGCCCTACAATACATAATTGTCGAATTGAAAGCTTGGATGCTGTCGGTTTTGATATTGTATCTGCACGTGCGTTGGCAACCGTGGACCTGCTTCTTTCATATTCCAAAAAACTATTGTCCAAGCAGGGAAAATGCCTGTTTTTGAAAGGGAAGCAGTGTGATAATGAATTGATAGAAGCCCAGAAAAACTGGTCTTTTAATTATGAAAAGTTTTCAGGATCGGTTGAAAATGATGGAACTATCCTGAAAATTGGAGGCCTGACACGTGTCAAAAAGAGTTGAAAATAGAGCTGCATCCAAAATTATATCCGTTGCCAATCAAAAAGGCGGCGTCGGGAAAACGACGACGGCAATTAATCTTGGTACTGCTATGGCCGCCGTTGGAAAACGCGTTCTATTGATTGATCTGGACCCGCAAGGAAATGCGTCCACCGGGTTGGGTATAGATGTTTCTGATCGGACCTATACCACATACGATATTCTGGTTGATCGGGTTCCGATTAAAGATGCCATAATAGAAACGCAGGTTCCAAACCTTTTTGTGGCACCTTCGACTGTTGATCTAAGTTCGGCTGATGTCGAGCTTGTGGACGACCATCGACGTGTTTTGCGGCTTAGAGAGGCAATGGATGATCTTCAATCCGGCGAATCTGCATTTGAATATATCATGATTGACTGCCCGCCCTCACTGAATTTGTTAACTTTGAACGCATTGGCCTGCAGTAATTCGGTTATTGTGCCGCTTCAAGCCGAGTTTTTCGCTCTGGAGGGGTTATCACAGCTCCTGTTAACCATTCGGGAGGTTCGTCAAAGCCTCAATCCGCGGCTGAAGATTGAGGGCATTGTGCTAACGATGTTTGATACAAGGAACAATCTGTCTTTGCAGGTGGAGAAGGATGTTCGCGAAAACCTTGGCGATTTGGTTTATGATACGATTATTCCAAGAAATGTACGCCTGAGTGAGGCACCCTCTTTTGGAATTCCTGCAATTCTGTATGATCACAAGAGCAGGGGCAGTATTGCATACCAAAAATTGGCCGCAGAAATGTTGAGACGCGCCCAGAAAAATGACAATAGCTAGTAGGGAATATTGATAAATGGCTAAGAAACCGGAAAAAAGAGGTTTGGGTCGAGGATTATCAGCGCTAATGGCTGATTTTGATGCGCCGGATACAGCTTCAACTGCAAGCCCTGCCAAGGGTGGCGAGCAGATTGTCCCAATATTCAAAGTCAAAGCAAATCCGGACCAGCCGCGAAAAACCTTTGATGAACAGGATCTGCGGGATCTGGCGCGCTCCATCAAAGAGCGCGGGATTATTCAACCACTTATCGTGCGGCCCGAACCTGGAATTTCTGGCCAATTTCAAATTGTGGCGGGGGAACGACGCTGGCGTGCGGCGCAACTGGCAAGGGTCGATTCTGTCCCTGTGCTGGTTCGGGATCTGGATGATCTGGAAGTTCTGGAAATCGCGATCATTGAAAATATTCAACGTGCGGACCTTAACCCTGTGGATGAGGCCGCCGGTTATCAGCAATTGATGGACAAGTTTGGCCATACACAGGAAAAGCTGTCGGATGCATTAGGCAAGAGCCGCAGCCATATCGCAAACACGCTTCGCCTTTTGAACCTTCCCGAAGCTGTCCTGTCATTTTTGCGGAGTGGGCAGATCAGCCCCGGCCATGCGCGCGCGCTTATTCCAACTGAAAATGCGGTCGATCTGGCAAGGGAGGTTGTCGCGAAAGGCCTGTCCGTGCGCCAAACGGAGGCGTTGGCAAAGAAAAGCCAGCAGCCGGCCAAAGAAAAACGTCCAAAGGCACCAGAAAAGGACGCAGATACGCGCTCTATCGAGGTGGATCTTACGGCGAATCTGGGAATGAAGGTGACGATCAATCACAAAGAGGGATCGGAGGGCGGTTCGGTCACGATCCAGTATAAGAGCTTTGATCAACTGGACGACTTGTGCCAAATCTTATCGGCTACGCATTCGGCCGGGTCCAGATAAAGGCCGACACACAGGCTAAAGCGACAAATTGAACGGCTGAAATCCATGGGTTTAGTCCCAATGACAGCAGTAATAACCAGCTGATAGCGATTGCAAATACGGCCTTGCGTTTTACCGAGGGCCGTATGGCACCATTTTTCTCCCAATCACGCAGGGAAGGCCCGAATAATCGGTGTTGTAACAACCAGTCGTGGGCCTTGGTGGATGAACGCGAGAAACAAACAGCGGCCAAAAGAATGAAGGGGACAGTGGGCAGAAGCGGTAGAAAAGCACCGATTGCGCCTAGCGCCACACTGATCAGGCCCGCAGTAAACCATAAGGCACGCATGTTTACTCTCCTTTGGTTTATGAATTTAGAATTTCGGCCAGCAGCGTATTCAAGACAAGACGGCCCTTGGTGGTTGCAACGACATGGCTGTTTGAAATTTTCAAAAAACCGTCCGAAGCAAGCTGGTTCAGCCTCATCATATCCAGCTTTCCAGCGCTGAGCTGATGCAAACGCTGTAGGTTGCTTCCTTCGCTCAGACGTAACGACATCAAAAGATACTCGGTGAACTGGTCGTCAGGGTGAATATCCTCTGCAATTTCCATTGCAAAACCCTGCTTTTCTACTGTCGACAGCCATTGATCGGGCATGGACACGGTTTCGGTTGCCAAGCGTTTTCCCTTAAGGGTCAACCGCCCGTGTGCGCCGGGGCCAATGCCTGCATAATCGCCATAGCGCCAGTAGATGAGGTTATGTTTGCTCTCGAATCCGGGGTGGGCGTGATTGGATACCTCATAGGCCGCAAGGCCGGCGGCACCACAAATATCCTGCGTTAACTTGTACATATCCGCAGATGTTTGATCATTGGGCAGGTCGCGCAGACGGCCTTTGCTATGCAGTTCTCCAAAACGGGTGCCGGATTCAATTGTGAGCTGGTACAGGGATAAATGGTTTACAGATAATTCTATGGCTTTTTTCAGTTCGGCTTCCCACATCTTAAGCGACTGGCTCTGCCGGGCATATATCAGATCAAAACTAACATTTTTGAAATATTCTTTAGCTATTTCAAAGGCTTGCATGGCCTCTTGTGCGGTGTGGAGCCGGCCAAGTGCCTTTAAATGCGGGTCATTCAGGGCCTGTATCCCCATGGACAACCTATTTACACCGGCTTGTGCGTATCCTTGGAAGCGGCTGGCTTCAACAGATGTGGGGTTGGCCTCTAGATTGATTTCAACGGTTTTGGACACATTCCAGTTTGACTTGATGGTCTCGATAACAGAAAAAACCGTATCCGGATCCATAAGGCTGGGCGTTCCGCCGCCAAAGAATATTGTATCGACTTGACGGTTTGGTGTTAGCGACGCCTGATACCGGATTTCGGTCTGAAAGGCCTTGGCCCATCGTTTTTGATCTACAGCCCGGTGAACATGGGAATTGAAATCGCAATAGGGGCACTTTGACTGGCAAAACGGCCAGTGAATATAAACGCCAAAACCGGCATTTTGCCAATCCTCAGTCACGCAGGCTTGCGATCATTTTGTTAAAGGCATCGGTCCGGTGGCTTAGCTCTTTCTTGCGGGCGGGTTCCATCTCGGCAAAGGTTTGTGTTTCATTTTCCGGTACAAACATGGGATCAAACCCGAAACCTTTGTCACCCCGCATTGGCCAGGCAAGATGCCCTTCGGCCTTGCCCGCGAAAATAACATCTTCGCCATCGGGCCAGGCCAGACACAGCGTACTTCTGAAACGTGCGGTGCGGGGTTCGGGGGCATTTTTTGCTTCCAGCAAGTTCCACACCTTGGTCATGGCCATGGTAAAATCGCGGCCCTTCGGAGTTTCTGCCCAATCGGCGGTATAGACACCGGGTTGCAGGTCGAGCGCGTCCACCTCGATTCCGCTGTCATCCGAAAGTGCCGGAAGACCCGATTTTTTCGCGGCGTAATGCGCTTTGATCCGCGCATTTCCGGCAAATGTGTCTTCGGTTTCTTCCGGCTCGTCAAAGCCCAACTCACCCGCAGAAATAACAGAGATACCAAAAGGTTCCAGCATCTCTTTAATCTCGCGCAATTTGCCTTGATTGTGGGAAGCGAGGACGATTTTGGTCTCTGTCAGTTTGCGCATGTCAGGATATTGCCTTTTTCTGTGCTGCTACCAGTTCGGCCACACCTTTTTCGGCCAGATCCATCAACTGGTTGAACTCATCACGGCTAAAGGTGGCACCCTCGGCAGAGCCTTGGATTTCAATCAGGCCGTTGCTGCCGGTCATGACAAAATTCGCATCGGTGCCGGCTTCGCTGTCTTCCGGATAATCCAGATCAAGCACGGGCTGGCCCGCGTAAATTCCACAGCTTACGGCGGCAACATGATTTACCAGTGGATCCTCTTTGATTTCGCCCGCGGCCATCAGTTTATTCACAGCCAGTCGCAGGGCGACCCATCCGCCGGTAATCGATGCACAGCGGGTGCCGCCATCGGCCTGTAAAACATCACAATCAACAGTGATCTGACGTTCGCCAAGGGCAACACGGTCAATGCCGGCCCGCAGAGAACGGCCAATCAACCGTTGAATTTCCTGTGTGCGGCCCGATTGCTTGCCGGCCGCTGCTTCGCGCCGGTTGCGGGTGGTTGTGGCACGGGGCAGCATGCCGTATTCGGCGGTAACCCAGCCAAGACCGGTATTTTTCAACCAGGGCGGAACCCGTTTTTCGATGGAGGCCGTGCACAAAACATGCGTGTCACCACATTTGATAATGCAGGAACCCTCTGCATGTTTTGTGATGTCTGTTAAAATTTCTACGGGACGCATTTCGTCCAAAGACCGACCGGAGGGGCGCATTTGATTTCCTTATCTGTTTTGGGCGTGATACCCTGTTCATAAGGTAATCGCAAACCCCGATTGACCATCCCCGAATGGGGCCCTAGGTAAAGATAGCCGATTGACTGGAGTTCTTCGTGACAAGTAATCCGATAGACAAGCTGAATGAGCGCAGCCGGGAGGTTTTTCGTGTTTTGGTCGAGTCTTATCTCGATACAGGAGACCCTGTTGGCTCGCGTACCCTGACACGTTCGCTGCGGGAAAAAGTGTCTGCGGCGACCATTCGTAATGTGATGCAGGATCTGGAGCATTTGGGGCTGCTGGATAGTCCACATGTGTCTGCCGGACGGATTCCGACACAGTTTGGCTTGCGTATGTTTGTCGATGGATTGCTGGAAGTCGGCGATCTGTCCAAAACGGAACGCTTGTCTATCGAATCGTCAATTGGCGGTGAAGAACAAGACATTGCACAGGCTCTTGATCGGGCGGGTTCACTGCTGTCCGGCCTAACCAAGAGCGCCAGTGTGGTGCTGGCCCCGAAAAGTGAAGCCCCGATAAAACATATCGAATTTGTGTCTTTGGCACCGGATAAGGCTCTGGTGGTGTTGGTGACGGCGGATGGTCAGGTGGAGAACCGCATGTTTACGCCACCGATCGGACAGACACCCTCTGCCATGCGGGAGGCGGCCAATTTTCTGAATGCGGTTTTGGCAGGGCATACGATTTCGGAACTGCGGTCTGTGGTTGAACTCGAAATCAACAAACGCCGGCAACAGTTGGATAGCCTTGCACAAAACCTGATTTCGGTGGGGGTTGCTGCCTGGACCGAAACCGGAAGCGAACAAGAACGCCTGATCGTGCGAGGCCGGTCAAACCTGATCGAAGAAGGGGTTCATGAACAGGACCTGGACCGGATCAAAGAACTGTTTGACGATCTGGAACATAAACGTGAAATCGCCCAGTTTTTGAACCTTGCAGAAGAAGGCGAAGGTGTGCGCATTTTTATCGGCTCCGAGAACAAACTTTTTTCACTTTCGGGTTCATCTTTGGTCGTTTCCCCCTATATGAATGCTGACCGCAGGGTTATAGGTGCCATTGGAGTTATTGGCCCGACCCGGCTGAACTATGGAAGAATTGTCCCTATTGTTGACTACACGGCACAGCTGGTGAGTCGCCTTATGTCGAACAGGAAATGAAAATGGCTGACGAACGAGAAATCAAAAACCCGGATGACTACTTTGATGATCTGGAAAACATGGAATTTGAAGAGGTTGATTTGACGGCAGAGCCAGAGGAAGCCTCTCCCGAAGCCGAGCTTCAGGCCGAAATTAACGACCTCAAAGACAAGCTGATGCGCTCCATGGCCGAGGCCGAGAATATCCGTAAACGTGGCCAACGGGAACGCAAGGATGCGGAAACCTATGGGGCGTCCAAGCTGGCGCGTGAATTGCTGCCGGTTGCCGACAATCTGGCCCGCGCGCTCGGGGCTGTCACCGATGAACAACGAGAAGCCAGTAAAGCCCTGATCGAGGGAATCGAACTGACCCAACGTGAACTGCTTGGTGCCTTGGCTAAGAGCAAGATCACACCGATCACACCGGCAGTTGGCGATAAATTTGACCCGAACATTCATCAAGCCATGTTCGAAGCCCCGGTTCCCGATACCAAAGCAGGCCATATTATTCAGGTGATGAATGACGGCTATATGATTGCAGATCGACTGTTGCGTCCGGCGCAGGTCGGGGTATCATCGGGCGGGTAAACCCTGCGGAGATGAAAAATGAAACAAGGCCAACGTTCCATGCCAATCCTGCCCGCCAATGATCTGGCTGCGGCGATTGATTTTTATACCGATGGTCTTGGTTTTCGGCTTGCCGGTATTTTGAAAGACGACAATGGCAAAGACAATTTTGCCATTGTTCAAATGGATCAAATCACTATCGGCCTGAAGCAAAGCGATCGTGCCGGTAGTGGTGCCGATTGGGCCGGATATTTTTACCTTGCGGATATGCCGACCTTTGTCGATCAAATTCAGGGGAACGGTGTACGGATTTTACGGGGACCGGAAGACACGTTTTATCACTGCAAAGAAATCGATGTTGCGGACCCCACGGGAAACCTGCTTTGTTTTTCCCAAGACAATCGTCCTGGCCCCGATGGTCCCGGCCTATAGATCAAGCATCGCCTTTAGTTCATAAAGTTTTGCAAGCGCATCTTTGGGGGTCATTTCGTCGGGCATGACCTCGGCCAAAGCATCGACGACAGGCGGCATGATTTGCGGCGCGGCGGTTTGTGTCGGCGCGGGGGATGCCGCAAACAGGGGCAAGTCTTCAAACATGGTTTGTGATTTTCCACCAGATTCACGGCTGCCTTGTTCCAATGCCTCCAGAACCACTTTGGCCCGCTGCACCACGGATTCAGGCAGACCGGCCAGTTTTGCCACTTGCACACCATAAGACCGGTCCGCCGCACCGAGCTTTATCTCGTGAAGGAAGATAATATCACCCTCCCATTCGCGCACCGTGATCGTAGCGTTCATCAATCCTTCCAATTTGGACGACAGACGGGTTAACTCGTGATAATGTGTGGCAAAAAGGGTTCGACACTGGTTTACGGCGTGTAAATGTTCCAGCGTCGCCCACGCAATTGACAACCCGTCATAGGTGGCGGTTCCGCGCCCGATTTCGTCCAGAATAACCAGCGCATTTTGGTCCGCCTGGTTTAAAATTGCAGCAGTTTCAACCATTTCCACCATAAAGGTCGACCGCCCCCGTGCCAGATCATCGGAGGCACCCACACGGGAAAACAGCTGTGAAACGATACCGATTTCCGCAATATCCGCCGGAACAAAGCTGCCCATTTGCGCCAGAATGGCAATTAGGGCGTTCTGGCGCAAAAAGGTGGATTTACCGGCCATGTTCGGGCCCGTCAGCAACCACAACCGTTTTGCATCTTCTGTGTCACAAGACAGATCACAGTCGTTGGCAACGAAAGGGTGACTGCCTTCTTTGGCAAGAGCATTCTCCACCACGGGGTGGCGTCCGCCGACTATGTTGAAACGCCGGTCGGCGCTCATTCGTGGCCGTGTCCAGTTTTGTTTGATCGACAGATCGGCCAGCGCCGTTTGCAGATCGACCGATGCGAGCGCACGCGCTGCAAATGAAATCTCGTTGGCATAGCCGATGATGGTTGTGCGCAATTCCTCGAATATTGTTTTCTCTATTTCAAGTGCGCGACTTCCGGCGTTCAGGATTTTGGTTTCCATTTCGGATAATTCAAGCGTGGTAAACCGCACGGCGTTGGCCGTGGTTTGCCGATGGATAAATGTTTCGGCAAATTCTTCCCCCAGCATTTTTTCTGCATGGGTCGCGGGCGTTTCGATGAAATAGCCCAGCACATTATTGTGTTTCACCTTTAGGGAGGAAATCCCGACCAGTTCCATATATTTCTTCTGCAGGCCGGAAATAACAGAGCGCCCCTGATCGCGCAGCAGCCGCATTTCATCCAGTTCGGGATTTAATCCTTCGGCCACAAATTCGCCGTCACGGGCCAGC
Source organism: uncultured Paracoccaceae bacterium (assembly GCA_947311485.1). GTDB lineage: Bacteria > Pseudomonadota > Alphaproteobacteria > Rhodobacterales > Rhodobacteraceae > Amylibacter. The sequence continues at coordinate 4,371 of CAMZLM010000108.1, read as the reverse complement.
AAGGGCGGGTCGTTTTTCAGGGCCGTTTGCAGGGACTCACAAAAAGAATCATGGTTTTGCATGTGTTGAACGGCATCGGCCAGATTGTCCGATAAATCGGGCAGGGCCAATATGTCCGCAATGGTTTTGGCATGTTGCAGGCCTTCGCGGATTGCCACCATATCACGCGGCCCGCCGCGATCCAGTGACAGGCGGGTCAGGGCGCGGTCAATTTCGGGAACCTGTTTTAACAAATCCCGCACCTGATCCTTTAGGCCAGAGTTTTCAGTGAAAAACTGCACATCATCCAACCGGTTCTGGATGACATGCAGATCCGTTGACGGATTGTTCAGGCGCGTTTCCAACAGACGTGCGCCGGCCCCTGTGATGGTGCAATCAACCACACCCAACAAGGAATTCTTGCGCTCGCCGCTGATGGTTCGGGTGATTTCCAGATTGCGGCGGCTGGCGGCATCGATGCTCATGCCGGAGCCTTGGGATTCCTGAACGGGGGGGCGTACCAGCGGCAGCTTTCCTTTTTGGGTAATCTCCAGATAATCCACAATTGCGCCCATGGCAGACAATTCAGGGCGCGAAAAATTACCAAAGGCGTCAAGGGATTTTACCTGAAACAGTTTGCACAATCGTAATTCGGCTGCGCTGCTGTCAAAGCTGGCGGGTGCCATCTCCGTTTGGGAGATTCCAATATCTGCAATACTTTCACTTAGCCAGTTATCAACTTGATTTCCTGTCAAAATCTCCTTTGGCATTAGGCGTGATAATAGCGGAGAAACAGCTGCCTTGGCGCAGGGTTGTACGAAAAAATCGCCGGTTGAAATATCGATCCATGCGACAGCGGATTCGTCACGGACCTCCCCATAGGCACAAAGAAAATTATGCTGGCGGGCGTCCAGCAGGCTGTCTTCGGTCAAGGTTCCCGGCGTGACGAGCCGCACAACACCGCGTTTCACAACCGCCTTATGGCCGCGTTTCTTGGCCTCTGCCGGGTCTTCGAGCTGATCACAAACGGCCACGCGGAACCCCTTGCGGATCAAGGCAAGCAAATAGGTTTCCGCTGCACGCGCCGGTACGCCGCACATGGGGATGTCTTTGCCCTGATGTTTACCGCGTTTGGTTAACGCAATGTCGAGCGCCTCTGCCGCCAAAACAGAATCCTCGAAAAACATCTCGTAAAAGTCACCCATACGATAAAACAAAAGCGCATCAGGGTAGTCGGCCTTGATCTCGAGAAACTGCGCCATCATGGGCGTGACCGCGTTTGTATCTTTTGCCAATGTGCAAACCCCTAGAAAGTGACCTTTGGAAATTATCCGAGCCAAAGCCTAAGGAAAACCCCCATTCGGCAGTATGTTGAACATTCACCGAGGGTAGGTTAGGGATAAATTTCAAATGCCAGAAAGTGACCGGGTCCATGTCGAACAACAATAAAATTACCGCAGAAGAAGCGCTCGCCTATCATCTCGAGCCAAAACCCGGCAAGCTGGAGGTCGTGCCCACCACAGCGATGGCCACACAACGGGATTTGTCGCTTGCCTATTCCCCCGGCGTGGCCGTTCCGGTCGAGGCCATCGCCAAGGATCCGGCAACGGCGTATGATTACACCTCCAAGGGCAATATGGTGGCGGTGATCACCAACGGCACCGCAATTTTGGGCATGGGCAACCTGGGTGCGCTGGCCTCCAAACCGGTGATGGAGGGGAAATCGGTCCTGTTCAAACGCTTTGCCGATGTGAATTCCATTGATCTGGAGCTGGACACCGAGGACGCAGATGATTTTATCAATGCGGTGAAATTGATGGGACCAAGCTTTGGCGGGATTAACCTTGAGGATATCAAAGCGCCGGAATGTTTCATCATTGAACAGCAGCTCAAGGAGCTGATGGATATTCCCGTGTTTCACGACGATCAGCATGGCACGGCGGTTATTTGTGCGGCCGGTCTGTTGAATGCACTACTGATCAGCGACAAGAAAATAGAGGACGTGAAAATCGTTTTGAACGGGGCCGGTGCCGCGGGGATTGCCTGTATTGAACTGCTCAAGGCGATGGGCGCACAGCATAATAATTGCATCGTTTGTGATACCAAAGGTGTGATTTATCAGGGCCGGACCGAGGGGATGAACCAATGGAAATCCGCGCATGCGATTGCCACGGATAAACGCACTTTGCTGGAAGCGATGGACGGGGCAGATGTGTTTCTGGGGGTGTCGGCCAAGGGGGCTGTGACGTCTGAAATGGTGGCGAGCATGGCTCCGAATCCGGTGATTTTTGCGATGGCAAACCCGGATCCGGAAATCACGCCAGAGGAGGCCCACGCCGTGCGTGAGGACGCGATTGTGGCGACGGGGCGGTCGGACTATCCGAACCAGATCAACAACGTTCTGTGCTTTCCTTATCTGTTTCGCGGGGCGCTGGACATCCATGCGCGTGCGATCAATGACGACATGAAAATCGCCTGCGCCAAGGCACTTTCGGAACTGGCACGTCAAGAAGTTCCCGACGTTGTTGCAATGGCTTATGGCAAGAAGCTCAAGTTCGGGCGTGACTATATCATTCCGACCCCGTTTGATCCGCGTCTGATAGCGGTTATTCCGCCGGCAGTGGCCAAGGCAGGGATGGATACCGGCGTTGCGCGGCGCCCGATTGTGGACATGGACGGGTATGAGCTGGATTTGAAATCACGGCTCGATCCGACGGCGTCGTTGCTGCAATCGTTGAATGTGCGGGCGAAAAACGCACAAGCGCGGATGGTGTTTGCCGAAGGGGACGATGAGCGCGTGGTGCGGGCAGCGGTTGCCTATTCCCGCAGTGGTTTGGGCAAAGCAATTGTTGTTGGACATGAAGACGAAATCGCCGAAATGTTGCGTTCTGCCGGACTGGTAGATGCGTTGGAGGATATCGAAATTCACAATGCTTCGACGACAAGTGATCTGGAACAGTATCGCGATTATCTTTATGCGCGTTTGCAACGCAAAGGCTATAATCTGGATGATTGTCACAAGCTGGCCTCGCGCGATCGGCATGTTTTTTCGGCGCTGTTGGTGGCGCATGGATACGCGGACGGGATGGTGACCGGTGCCACACGCAAGGCGGCGAATATTCTGGAATCCTTGAACCATGTTTACGACGCGCGCCCGGGTGACGGGGCGGTCGGTGTGACGGCTATTTTGTATCGTGGGAGGTTGCTGTTTATTGCCGATACTTTGGTACATGAATGGCCCGAGGCCGAGGATCTGGCGGATATCGCAGAGCGGGCAGCGGATGTTGCGCGTAAAATGGGGATCGAACCGCGGGTTGCTTTTGTCAGCTTTTCCAACTTTGGCTATCCACAATCGGAACGGGCCGAGAAAATGTCCATGGGGCCGGACGAGCTGGACAAGCGCGGTGTGGATTTTGAATATGACGGGGAAATGACTGTAGATGTGGCGCTGAATGCGGATACATTGGCGAAATACCCGTTCTGCCGTTTGACAGCCCCGGCGAATATTCTGGTGGTTCCGGCGCGCCACTCTGCGTCGATTTCCGTGAAACTGATGCAGGAAATGGCGGGGGCCACTGTGATTGGGCCTATTTTGTCGGGGATCGATGCACCGATCAAGATGTGTGCGACCAATTCCACTGTCGATGATATCTTGAATATGGCGGTGATTGCTGCTTGCGATCACGTTTAGGCATTAAAAAGGGGCCGCGCGGCCCCTTTTCCTAGCTTTTCATACTTTCCCAGAAATGCTTGACCTTCCCAAAGAAGTTCTCGCTTTCGGGGCTGTTATCCTCGCTCAGATTTTCAAACTCGCGCAACAGCTCTTTTTGTTTCGAGGTCAGGTTAACCGGTGTTTCAACGGCCATTTCCAAAAACAAGTCACCCATCATGCTGGAACGCAGCGCCGACATACCCTTAGCCTTGAGCCGCATTTGTTTGCCTGATTGTGAACCGGCAGGGATTTTAACCCGGCTTTTGCCACCATCAATCGTTGGCACCTCGATTTCACCGCCCAAGGCCGCTGTGGCCATGGAAACAGGAATTCGGCAAAACAGGTTTGGTCCTTCGCGTTCGAAAATAGCGTGGTCTTTGACCTCTATAAAAATATAGAGATCGCCACTTGGTCCGCCACGTAATCCGGCTTCGCCTTCGCTGGCCAAGCGAATACGTGTACCGGTTTCAACGCCGGCAGGGATGTTGACACTAAGGGAACGTTCACGCTGCTTGCGGCCACTTCCAGAACAATCCGAGCAGGGGTTGGTTATGATCTGTCCCCGTCCGGAACAGGTGGGGCAGGTGCGCTCTACGGTAAAGAAACCCTGTTGCGCACGAACCTTGCCCATACCGGAACAGGTCGGACAATTAGCGGGTTCGGTGCCATTATCCGATCCG
>CAMZLM010000107.1 GCA_947311485.1 uncultured Paracoccaceae bacterium | reverse complement strand
TCGTCAGATGAAATCTGGTCGGGAGGGGAGCCCGGACTTGCACGCGCGGCATTGGCTCAGGCTTTTGCCGCGCGTGGCATTTGGGGGCCACATGCGGTGTTTGACACACTCGATAAACACCTGCCCGAAACCGGTGTGGTGACAGTCGACAGCGGTGCCCACCGTATTTTGTTTTCGCAAATGTTTCACGCCAATCGCCCGCGCCAGATTTTGCAATCGGCGGCCTTTTGCACCATGGGCGTGGCTGTGCCGTTGGCGATGGGATATAAACGCGCCGCCCCTGACACGCCGGTTGTGGCCGTTGTCGGGGATGCGGGGCTGGACATGACCGCCGGTGATCTGGCGACCTTGCGCGATATGCAGATGCCGTTAACAATTGTGGTGTTGGTGGATGATGCCCTGACCCTGATCGGGCGCAAACAGGCCGCGATGCAATTACCTGCAGTCGGGGTGACCTTTGGCAGCACAGATTTTGTGGCATTGGCCGCGGCCTATGGGGGCCATGGCGCGTGGATTACCGAATCAGCACAACTGGAAGATGCTTTAAACAGGGCGGAAAACCGCACAAGCTTTACAATTCTGGCCTGCAAGATCGATAAAAACGACTACCATGGTGCGTTTTAGAGAAAACATTAGTTATTTATTCACAATCCAGAATCTTTTTGCAATGCTGTCTGGCAAAGCAAGATTTTTACCACAAACTTCAAAGGGAGAAACACATGAAGTTTACCAAAATAGTCGCCGCAACGACGGCACTCGTCCTGACCGCTGGCATGGGTGCCGCTGCTGAAAAGCAGTTTGTATCTATCGGTACCGGCGGCGTGACCGGGGTATATTACCCAACAGGTGGCGCGATTTGCCGTCTGGTCAACAAAAACCGCAAAGAGCACGGCATCCGTTGTTCCGTAGAATCCACCGGCGGGTCGATCTACAACATCAACACCCTGCGTGCGGGTGAGCTGGAATTCGGCGTTGCCCAGTCTGACTGGCAGTACCACGCCTATAACGGCACGTCCAAGTTCAAGGACGCCGGCCCGTTCAAGAAACTGCGTGCGGTATTTTCCGTACACGCCGAGCCTGTAACCATTCTGGCGCGTCGCGACAGCGGAATCAAAAACATTACCGACATCAAAGGCAAACGCTTTAACATCGGCAATGACGGTTCCGGCACACAAGGCACATGGCAGGTGATCGAGGAAACACTGGGTTGGAAACGTTCCGATCTGGCACTGGCCACAAAAATGAAATCCGCTGAAACTGCCGGCGCGTTGTGCGATGGCAAAATCGACGGGTATTTCTGGCTGGTGGGTCACCCGTCCGGTCTGACACAGGAAACTGTGGCATCCTGTGACGCGGTTATCGTTCCGGCCGTTTCGCCAGAAATCGATAAACTGGTTGCTGAAAAACCTTACTATCGTAAAGCCATCATTCCAGGCGGCATGTATCCGGGCAACCCGGACGACATCCAGACCTTTGGTGTGGGCGCAACATTCGTGACATCCGCCGATGTTTCCGAAGAAGCCGTTTATCAGGTCGCCAAGGCGGTTCTGGGCAATCTGGATGACTTCCGCAAATTGCACCCTGCATTTGCGCACCTGAAAGCCGAAGAAATGATCCGTGACAGCCTTTCCGCACCTCTGCACCCCGGTGCGATCCGTGCGTATAAAGAGCTGGGTCTGATGGACTAATCCACACCGGATTAAAGAAAAGGAGGCGGGCATCGCTGCCCGCTTCAACCTAAATTTTCCAAGCATGACCATAAAATATACGCCTGAATAATCAGGGATAGGGAGACGTAGATGTCAGACAATCAAACAGGGAGTCCGGCTGCGGACTCTGAAACCCGGGATTTTGTAGCCGACCTTGATGTCGGCGCACGGTCCCCCGATAATTGGCAGGGTAAGTTTATTACCGGCGTTGCCCTTATCTGGGCGATATTGCAGGTGTTCAACGCCTCGCCATTGCCCTCGATCATGGCGCAACATCTGGGCATGAACTTTATTTATGTCACCTCCGGACAAGAGCGGATTATCCACCTTGCCTTTGGTCTGATTATGGCCTGTATCGCGTTTCCGTTGTTCAAGAATTCCTCGCGCAAGCATATTCCATGGTACGACTGGCTGTTGGCGGCTGCCGGTGTGTTCGCCACGCTGTACCTGATTGCAGATCAAAGCGCGATTGCGGACCGTTCCGGCCTGCCGACAACCATGGATTTGATTGCCTCCGCAACAGGTCTGGTGATCGTTCTGGTTGCCACCTATCGGGCGCTGGGGCTGCCGATGGTCGTCGTGGCGTCGTTCTTTATGTTGTATGTGTTTTACGGGGATCAACCATTCTTCCCTGAAGCGATGCAATGGAAGGGTGCCAGCTTTGGCAAGGCCATGTGGCATTTCTGGATGCAGAACGAAGGCGTGTTTGGCACGGCTTTGGGTGTGTCTGCCTCAATGGTGTTCCTGTTTGTATTGTTCGGCTCGCTGCTGGAAAAAGCAGGTGCCGGCAATTATTTCATCAAACTGGCATTCGCCCTTATGGGGCACCTCAAGGGCGGGCCGGCCAAGGCGGCGGTTGTGGCCTCGGCTGCGACCGGCCTGATCTCCGGTTCCTCCATTGCCAACACCGTCACTACCGGCACATTCACCATTCCGTTGATGAAACGGGTAGGTTTTTCAGCCGAAAAGGCCGGCGCGGTCGAGGTTGCTTCCTCTACCAACGGTCAGCTGACACCGCCGGTCATGGGGGCTGCGGCCTTCTTGATGGTGGAATATGTGGGGATTTCCTATCTGGATGTCGTGCGGCATGCCTTTTTGCCTGCAATCATTTCCTATATCGCGCTGGTGTACATTGTGCATCTGGAAGCTGCAAAAATGGGTCTTGAGGGCCTTCCACGCCCCGGTGCCAAGAAAACTGTCACCCAGCGGATGATGGGCGTTGCCTTCGGTGTTGCTGTTTTCAGCGGCTTGAGCCTTGCCGTGTATTACGGTCTGAGCTTCATCAAACCTTTGCTGGGCGATTACACCCTGTCCGGCATCAGTGTGATCTTTCTGATTGCCTATCTGGTGCTGATCCGTTGGGCAGCCAAAGAACCGGATCTGGAAATCGATGATCCGAACGCCCCATTTCTGGAACTGCCCCTGCCCGGCCCGATTGCCAGAACCGGCACCTATTATGCTTTGCCGGTGATCGTGTTGATCTGGAACCTGATGATCGAACGCAAAACACCTGGCACGTCGGCCTTTTGGGCGACTATGGCGATGATGTTTGTGATGCTGACACAACAACCGCTCAAGGCATTTTTCCGTGGGGAAGCCAACCCGATGCAACATATGCGGGCCGGTTGGGACAACCTGATTGACGGGATGATTTCAGGCGCACGCAACATGATCGGTATCGCGGTGGCAACCGGTACTGCCGGTATCATCGTTGGCACCGTGTCCCTGACCGGTGCGCATCAGGTGATCGGTGAGTTCATCGAGCTGATCTCTGGCGGGTCACTCCTGTTGATGCTGATCTTTGTGGCGCTGTTCAGCCTTGTGCTGGGCATGGGGCTGCCAACCACAGCAACCTATATTGTGATTACCTCGCTTATGGCACCGGTAATCATTGCTGTGGGGGCCAAATCCGGCCTGATCGTGCCACTGATTGCAGTCCACTTGTTCGTGTTCTACTTCGGCATCCTCGCGGATGATACGCCGCCCGTGGGGCTTGCGGCCTTTGCTGCCGCGGCGATTTCCAAAGGTGATCCGATCAAGACCGGCATCATCGGATTCAGCTATGATGTGCGGACCGCGATTCTGCCGTTCCTGTTTATCTTCAACACTGACCTGTTGCTGATTGATGTGTCTGTCGGAAAGGCGGTGTTTGTGTTCATTATCGCGGTCATTGCGATGATGCTGTTCGCGGCGGCCACGCAAAACTGGTTCCTGACGAAATCGAAGATGTGGGAAAACGCCGCCCTTCTGTTGATTGCCTTTACCCTGTTCACACCGGGATTCTGGCTCGACAAGTGGAAAGACCCCTATGTGTTCGAGGATGCAAGCAAACTGGTGGCCATGGCGGATACTGCCGAAGACGGAGCCAGCCTGCGGGTGCGCCTCGCCGGGGAGGATTTCGCCAGTGGCAAAGACGTGGAAACCACGGTTGCCCTGTTGCTTGGCCCCAAATCCGATGGGGATGGTGCCGCGCGGTTGTTGAAAAACTCCGGCATTGCCTTCCGCACCGAAGACGACGGCAAAACCTATGTGGATAACGTCGCCTTTGGCCAGTACGCCCAGAAAAAAGGGGTGGATTTCGATTGGGAAGTATTACGTGTCGAAGTGGATGCGGATCGCCTGCCAAAAGAAATCTTCTATATCCCCGCATTGGCGTTGCTGGGTTTGGTCATCATGTTGCAGCTCGGCCGCGTTCGCAAAGCCGAAACCGCAGCGGTATAAGGAGAATAGAAAATGATAAAATCAATCCTCCTTTCCGTGGATTTGAACCACCCTTCATCCTGGTCCAAGGCCCTGCCACAGGCAGTGGCACTGGCCAAAGCAGACGGTGCAGAGATCCACATCCTCACGGTCATCCCCGATTACGGGATGGCCATGGTGGCCGATCAGTTCCCTGAAGGGTTTGCCGACAAAGCAAGTGCTGTTTCTTCGGAGGCGCTGAAACAACTGGTGGCTGATCACATTCCTTCGGAGATAAAAACCTCCACCCATGTGCAGCATGGCACCATTTACAAGTCGATCATCAAGGCGGCCAATAACGCCGGTTGTGACCTCATCGTCATGGCCTCGCATCGCTCTGAAATGAAAGACTACCTGCTCGGCCCCAACGCCGCGCGGGTGGTGCGTCATGCCAAACAATCCGTGTTTGTAGTGCGGGAAGAATAACCGGCACAACGCAACATTCGAGAATCATCCAAAGGCCCGGGTAAACGCCCGGGCCTTTGGCATTTTACCGAATTCGGCCCAAATGCACGCAAGAGATTTGCCGCCTGAAGCAGTTACAACTTATCATATTCAAAAAAGTGAATTTGTTTGATCTGGATCAAGGGAATCGCTCTCCCGCTCCTATATTCAATATTTCGAATATGAGAATAGAAAGGTATCTCTCATGACTATGAACTGGAAAACCGGAGGATTGGCGCTCGGCGTTGTATTCTTCCTCGCGGTTCTGCTGGTAAAGCCAATCGGCGTTTCCACGCAGTTTGTCATTCTGGACGGTATCATGTGGAACGCAGTCGATTCGACCGTGATCACCGAAACCGCAGATGGCGTGACCTCCTCGAATGCTTATTTGGCCAAATCACACGCCAAATATGCGAAACATGTGCTGAACCCGATGAACTATAGCTTCATCTTTGTTGTTGCCATGGTAATCGGCGCGGCAATTTCATCCTTCTTGCGTGGCGGTGTTGCCAAGGAAGAACGCACAATGTCCCCTTTGTGGCGCGCCAACTTTGGCGATGCGGCATGGAAACGTTATGCGGCGGCATTTGTTGGCGGCTTTATCGTTCTTTACGGTGCCCGTCTGGCAGGCGGCTGTACATCCGGTCACATGATGTCCGGCATTATGCAGACATCCCTGTCCGGCTACCTCTTCACTCTGGGCGCGTTCGGCGCGGCCATTCCTGTCTCTTTGATGATGTATAAACGGGGGTAACGGACATGACTATTGTACTCGCACTTGTAATTGGCGCTCTGTTCGGGGCCGTTCTGGACCGCATCGGTGCCACCAATCCTGATCTGTTGGGCCGTATGCTGAACCTGACCAACCTTGCCTTGGCAAAAACCATCCTTCTCGCCATTGGCGTCGGCTCTGTGCTGATGTTTGGCGGCCAGATGGCCGGTTTGGTAGACGTTGGCCATATGTCGGTTAAAACTGCTTATATCGGCGTATTTGTCGGAGGCCTACTGCTGGGCCTTGGTTGGGCAGTTTCCGGCTATTGCCCCGGCACCGGCGTTGCCGCAGCCGCCACAGGCCGCAAAGACGCATTGTTCTTTATCGGCGGTGGTCTTTTGGGGGCAGCGGCCTATATGGCAACTTACCCCACCATGAAAGCCATCGGCCTGATGGAAAAAATCGGTGGCGGCAAAGTCACACTGGGCACTGTTCCTGGCGCTAAATACGAAGGTCTGACCACCATTCCCGGTGATTTCCTCGGCATCCTGCTGGGCGCGTTGATCATCATGGTTGCCTTCACCTTGCCGGACAGCCTGAACCACAAGGCCGACGCAGTACCGGCCGAGTAACACAGAGTTTTGCACTGGTTCCTCCCCTGAATAGGTGCAAATTTCCGAGAATACCCCCGCCGATGGCGGGGGTATTTGCCTTTTCAACTCTAAGCCGTAAAAAATAACTTTTTGCCTAAAATTTGACACAAAGAATTGAAAGACAATCTCGTGAATGATTAACACGCAACGGGATTTCCTTAGCCATGGCATTTTTGTACGTTTACAGCCCTAGCGATTTTGTAACCGGCCTTCCTGATGAAGTTTCCGCTGCTGCTGACGGGGTACCGGTATTCACCCTGACCCTAAAGGCAGGCGCAACACCGACCGTAATTGAGGTTACCGACAATGATTTGATCTTCGACGAGATCGATGCCACCCAATCCCTGACCAGTGACGTTACAATTGACGGGAACTTTTTTGCGGCGGGAACCACGATAAATACGGCTTACGATCTGTTGAATTCCACCTCTGGCCACAAAGTAACCAGCTTTCATTTCGGTGGTGACGGTTATCAACAAGGCCCTGTTGATGGGCTGGTATCCACTGTGCCGCTCCAACCTGGCGTTTCTTATACGTTCGATTCCGAACGAACCTCGCATCAACAAAACAACCTGTATACAGATTACGTGGCCTGCTTCACCACAGGTACCCTGATTGAAACGGACGGCGGCTCGGTGCCAATCGAACAGCTCCGGGCGGGTGATCGTGTGTTAACAGCGGATCACGGTTTTCAAAAGGTTAAATGGATAATGAACCAGACGGTTCCCGCAATCGGCAATTTGGCCCCTGTGGTCTTACCCAAAGGCAGTGTTGGCAACAGGCGCGATCTGGTTTTGTCGCCCCAGCATCGTGTCTTAATCGACAATGCGACAACGGAATTACTTTTTGATCAGGGTGGCGTATTCATGTCGGCCAAACAATTGGTCGCTGCAGGGCTCGGCTATTCCAAACCGGGGGGGATGGTTACGTATTACCATATGGTATTCGAACGCCACGAGATCGTGTTCTCTGAAGGGACTCCAACAGAATCATTTTTTCCGAGGAATGTCTCCCAACTTCCTGCGGAAACAAGCGCTGAATTCTTCAAGCTCTTTCCTGAATTTTTGGATGAAATCCCCGAGAGCATTAGTACGGCAAGATATTGCCTCCGCAGCTATGAAGCGCGTGTTCTTTTTGCGGCATAACCTGCACAAGAAGGTTCCTGAACGTCATAGCTGACACATTCAGCCCTTGAAGCCTCTGGCCATCTGATTATAACCACGACAATTTGCTAAACTTGCCGAATCTTGTCGGGTGCTTTGTGGTACCATGTCGGAACGGTTAACCTACGGGGCCACAGCTATGCCAAAAAGAACAGACATCGACGCCGTAATGATTATCGGGGCTGGTCCCATCATTATCGGGCAAGCATGCGAGTTTGATTATTCCGGCGCACAGGCCTGCAAGGCCCTGCGCGAGGAAGGCTATCGCGTGGTGCTGGTGAATTCCAATCCGGCCACCATCATGACCGATCCGGAACTGGCCGACGCCACCTATATCGAACCGATCACCCCCGAAGTCGTTGCCAAAATCATTGAACGCGAGGTCACAGCCCGCCCGAATGATAAACTGGTGTTGTTGCCCACCATGGGCGGGCAAACCGGCCTGAACACCGCACTGGCACTGGACGCAGACGGCACCCTTGAAAAATTCAACATTGAACTAATCGGTGCCGATCGCAAAGCCATTGAAATGGCCGAAGACCGCAAATTGTTCCGCGAAGCCATGGACCGGCTTGGCATCGAAAACCCCCGTGCCACCATCGCCGAAAGCATGGAGCAGGCCATGGCTGCGATTGATGACGTGGGCCTTCCTGCCATCATCCGCCCTGCCTTTACCATGGGCGGCACCGGCGGTGGTATTGCCTATAACCGGGCCGACTATGAGAAAATCTGCGCATCCGGACTGGATGCCTCACCGGTTAACCAGATCCTGATCGATGAATCCCTGCTCGGCTGGAAAGAATTTGAAATGGAGGTCGTCCGCGATAAGGCCGACAATGCCATCATCGTTTGTGCCATCGAAAATATCGACCCGATGGGGGTGCATACCGGCGACAGCATCACCGTGGCCCCTGCCCTGACCCTGACCGACAAAGAGTACCAGATGATGCGCACACACAGCATCAACGTGCTGCGTGAAATCGGCGTGGAAACCGGCGGCTCCAACGTGCAATGGTCGGTGAACCCTGCCGACGGGCGCATGGTGGTGATCGAAATGAACCCCCGCGTGTCGCGATCCTCGGCACTGGCCTCCAAGGCCACCGGCTTTCCCATTGCCAAGGTTGCGGCCAAGCTGGCGGTTGGTTACACGCTGGACGAACTTGACAACGACATCACCAAGGTGACGCCGGCGTCGTTTGAACCCAGTATCGATTATGTCGTCACCAAGATCCCGCGCTTTGCCTTTGAGAAATTCCCCGGGGCCGAAGCAACCCTGACCACGGCCATGAAATCCGTGGGCGAAGTCATGTCCATTGGCCGCACCATCCACGAAAGCCTGCAAAAGGCATTGGCCTCCATGGAAACCGGCCTGAACGGTTTCAACAATATGGAAATCGACGGCATGCCCGCCGCCGATGCGATCATACGCGAAGCAGATCCTTCTGGCAGCCTCGCCTTTATCCTGCGCGGGATGGATGCGGAAACCCAGATGACGATCGACAAAGCCCTGACCCGCGAACTAGCGCTGCAAACCCCCAACCGGATGTTGAATATTGCCCACGCCATGCGGTTCGGCTTTAGCGATGATGAAATCCACGCGATCACCAAATTCGATCCATGGTTCCTCGCACGGATCCGCGAAATCATACAGATAGAGGTAAATCTGCAAGAAAACGGCCTACCTGAGGATGTAAAAGCCCTACGCAAGTTGAAAATATATGGTTTTACCGATGCACGATTAGCCGAACTCACAGGCAAAACCGAACGCGAAATCCGCCTGCTGCGCACCAAACTTGGCGTTGTCGCCGTCTACAAGCGCATTGATACCTGCGCCGCCGAATTCGAGGCCCAGACACCCTATATGTATTCCACCTACGAAGCCGACGCCATGGGCGAGGTCGAGTGCGAGGCCCGCCCGACGGATCGCAAAAAGGTAGTGATCCTGGGGGGCGGTCCGAACCGGATCGGTCAGGGGATCGAATTTGACTACTGCTGTTGTCACGCTTGTTTCGCTCTGACGGATGCGGGTTATGAAACCATCATGGTCAACTGTAATCCGGAAACGGTTTCCACCGATTACGACACTTCGGACCGGCTGTACTTTGAACCGCTGACCCTTGAAAGCGTGCTGGAAATTCTGCGCGTGGAACAGGAAAACGGCACCTTGCATGGGGTAATTGTGCAATTCGGCGGTCAAACCCCGCTGAAGCTTGCCAATGATCTGGAGGCCGAGGGCATCCCCATTCTGGGCACCTCTCCAGACGCCATCGACCTGGCCGAAGATCGCGAACGTTTTCAAAAACTGTTGCAGGATCTGGACCTGAAACAACCCTATAACGGCATTGCCCATTCCGGCGAGGAAGCCTTTGTCATCGCCAAAGACGTCGGCTATCCACTGGTGATCCGCCCCTCCTATGTTCTGGGTGGCCGCGCCATGGAAATCGTGCGCGATGATGCACAGCTGACGCGCTATATCAATGAGGCCGTCGTGGTTTCCGGCGATAGCCCGGTTCTGCTCGATAGCTATCTGGTCGGGGCCGTGGAAATCGACGTAGACGCGCTGTGCGATGGGAAGTCCGTACACGTAGCCGGCATTATGCAGCACATCGAAGAAGCCGGCGTGCACTCCGGTGACAGCGCCTGTTCCCTGCCCCCCTACTCCCTGTCGGATGCCACCATTGCCGAATTGACACGTCAGACCGAGGCCATGGCGTTGGCGCTGAATGTTGTCGGGCTAATGAACGTACAATTCGCCATCAAAGACGGCGAAATCTTTGTGCTAGAGGTCAACCCGCGCGCCTCGCGTACCGTACCATTTGTGGCCAAGGCTGTGAATTCCCCGATTGCCGCAATCGCAGCCCAGCTGATGGCTGGATCCAGCCTGTCGGACTTCACCCTGAAATCCCCCCACACCAAACATTTCGCCGTCAAAGAGGCCGTCCTGCCCTTTGCCCGCTTCCCCGGTGTGGATACACTTCTGGGGCCGGAAATGCGGTCTACTGGCGAAGTCATGGGTCTGGACAAAGGCTTTGCCCGCGCCTTCCTCAAGGCGCAACTCGGTGCCGGCAACATCCTGCCCGACAGCGGTACCGTGTTTATTTCCGTCAAGGATGGGGATAAAACCGAACAGATCGCAGAGGCCGCGCAAATTTTGGCCGATGTGGGGTTCACCATACTCGCCACCAACAGCACGCGCGCCTTTCTGGCAGAACACGGTGTCGAATCCCACCATGTGAACAAGGTGTACGAAGGTCGGCCGAATATCGTGGACAAACTGAAAGACGGTGAAATCGATCTGGTGTTCAACACCACCGAAGGCACCCAAGCCATTGAGGACAGTCGCGAAATCCGTGCAGCAGCACTTTATGGAAAAATCGTCTACTGCACCACCGCCGCCGCCTGCCACGCCACCGCGCGGGCCATTCGCAACATGAGCGAAGGTGAACTGCAAGTGGCTCCTCTACAAGAGTATTAATCAATTTCGAATTCGTGAAAATATCCCTGCCGGAGGCATAATAACATTTATGCCTCCGGCAGGGATATTTATGACAAATTCGAAGTATATTCAGTCAATCAACCCATCTGGTTTGGCAGGTAAAGCGCGATCGCGGGTATTGCGAGCAACAGTGCTAAACGGATGATGTCGGCGATCCAGAACGGGGTTACACCGCGGAAAATTGTGCCGGTGGTTACATCCCCGACAACGCCTTTCAGGATGAAAACATTCAGGCCAACAGGCGGTGTAATCAGGCTGATTTCAGTGACAACCACCACAATGATTCCGAACCAGACCGGATCAAACCCCAGATCACGCACCAACGGAAAAAAGATCGGCACGGTGAGCAGCAACATCGACAGGCTCTCGAAAATACAGCCAAGCGCGATATAGATCAGCACGATCATTCCTAGCACGACATAGGGAGAGACAGAATAATAGGTCACCGCGCTGAGCAGAGCCTCTGGCAGCCCCG
The DNA here is from genome assembly GCA_947311485.1 of uncultured Paracoccaceae bacterium. Lineage (GTDB taxonomy): Bacteria > Pseudomonadota > Alphaproteobacteria > Rhodobacterales > Rhodobacteraceae > Amylibacter. Next base: position 4,662 of record CAMZLM010000107.1, on the reverse strand, counting down.
CATAATTGACAAAGTTGGAGAATATCCACGCGCCAATCAGGACACTGAAAAGGGAGGCGGTTGTAAAAGTGGTTTCTTTCAGCACCTCCAGCACATCTGGCACGTTCAGATTGCCACGCGACAGCGCAATCAAAAATGCCCCCATCGCACCCATGCCTGCGGCCTCGGTTGGTGAAAATGCCAAGTGGATTGGCCAGACATCAAGGATACCGTACAGCCCGCCAATCACCAGCGTGAACAGCAACAAGACCGCCCAGACCTGACGCAGCGCTGCGATTCGACCGCTCCAGGGGGTGCGTTCACCCGCAGGTCCCGCCTTTGGGTCCCGCGCCACGGTATACCGCACGGCCCCCATATAGAATAAAATCCCCACCAATCCGGGAATGATCCCCGCCATGAAGAGTTTACCAATCGACGTTTCGGTCAACAGGCCATAGATCACCAGAATCACCGAAGGCGGGATCAGGATACCCAACGTCCCCCCCGCCGCAATCGATGCAGTGGACAGGCTATCCGCGTAGCCGTATTTGCGCATTTGCGGCATTGCCACCTTGGACATGGTGGCCGCAGTGGCCAGAGATGACCCGCAAATCGCGGCAAAACCACCACAGGCCAAAATCGTCGCCATGGCCAGACCCCCACGCATATGTCCAAGAAAAGCATAGGAAACACGATATAATTCACGGCTAATGCCGCCTTTGTTCACGAACAACCCCATCAGTATGAACAGGGGAACCACGCTCAGTCCATAATCCTGTGCGGTGTCGATGATCAAACGCGACACCATAGAAATCGCACCGCGATAGCTGGTTTCATACATGTAGCCAACCATTCCCACCAACCCCATTGCAAAAGCAATCGGCATGCGGAGCAGCACCAGAACCAGAACAATGGCAAAGCCAATCAGAGATTCAGTCATATCAGGTTTCCAGCATTTTAGGAGCAAACAGAGCAGCCAACCCGCGCAGGATCAGCATGACAGCGGTGATAAATGCCATAATGGCAATGAACCAGCCGATATAGAATTGGGGGATCGCCAAATATTCGGTCACATCCCCATAGCTGCGGGCGCGTTCCGCCAGAACAACAACCCGTTCAGCCGGCAAAAACAACATCGCTCCGCAAGCCAGATAGATCAGGGATTCTTTTGCCCGCGCGACAATCGGATTGACAAACAGCCCGTCCAGCAAATCCACCGCAATATGTTCGCCACGGGCAGACATAACCGGCATCACGGAAAACACCATGATCGCCATTAACATGCGGGTCAGCTCGGTTGCCGCCTCGATCGGGGCATTAAAGGCCGAGCGCATAATCACATCGCTGAACGTCATCACCATCAGCGTGAACAGCGCCAGTGACGCCATCAGCACAGGTATTTTGGCCAAAGTGCGGAAAATTTTCATACGGCGTCGAGCCTCCCCTTTTCACAAAACCGGCGCGGGCTAGAACCGCGCCGATTGAACTTTTCAACCTTTCATCTGGCTTACTTAGCAGCGGCCATTTCAGCCCGAACCATCGCATAGGCCGCATCGGCATCAACGCCTTTGGCTTTCAGCTCTGCCAGAACCTTGGCTTTGACTTTTTCTGCAATTGCAGCAAAGGCTTTCTGGTCCGCCTCGGAGGCCATGGTAACAGTGTTATCAGACGCTTCCATCGTGGCTTTGCGGCCGATTTCGTCGATGGTATCCCACGCAGCGCCCAGCATTTTGGAGGCAGGCGCGCCGAATACTTTGTCATCCAGTGCTTTTTGGACATCGGCAGGCAGGCTGTCGAATTTTTCCTGGCTCATCAGAATGGCAAACGAGCCGCGATAAAAACCACCCGGAATTTCCAGAACGTTTTTGGCAACTTCGGTCAGTTTAAACCCTTTGCGCCCTTCAAACGGCATCGCAACCGCATCTGCCGCACCGGAAGCCAGCGTTTCGTATACTTTAGGAGCAGGAACGCGAATACCGATCAGGCCCAGCTCGGCACCCACATCACCGGAAACACCCCCGCCGAGACGGGTTTTCAACCCCTTCAAGTCTGCCAGTGTTTTCACAGTTTTGTTCGAGTGAATAACACCCGGACCGTGGGTCATCAGAGCGACAACCTTAACACCGCGGTGTTCATTCATAGCAGCCAGATGCTTTTCGTACACGGCCCAATACGCGGCAGAGGCAGCCTCGGCGTTGCCCTCATATCCTGGCAGTTCGATCAGCTTGGTGCCAACAAAACGACCTGGTTGATAACCGTGAAAAATGATGGTCATGTCGGCAGCACCGTCCATCACCAAATCCATTTGTGCAGGTGGGGGGGCGAGGCCCAGCTTGACTTCGGCGGTCACTTTGCCGTCGGTTGCTTCTTCCATCATTTTGATCAGGTTAGGCCACATGATCGCATTGATGCCGTGGGTTGGCGGGGTCCAGCTCGACACAGTCAGAGTGATTTCCGCAGCAAACGAAGCGGTTGTAGTCAGCGCGGCAATTGCTGCCGATGCCGCCAGAGTTAGCATTTTATTCATATTGTTTCCTCCCTGAAACATTCAACCAGCACAATCAGTCATCTGGCCCTTGAGTATTCACAGTTAACAGTATTTTGTTGCATTTGCAACAAATCCTTGCGTGTTGTCTTGCGGAGTCCTCTCGACAAGCGAGACATATTTCACCCCTAAAATACCTTATCCATAAACCGACCACGCGGTCAACTATAAGAAAAAGAAACTTTTCCACCTGGCCCGATAGGCAAATATTTTCTATATAATAGCCACTTCAAGGAACGAGATCCCCTCCAAAACCCGATTCATGGAAAACATGGACAAATCCAATGTACGATAGCCCCCGTAGATGACCCATTCACTGATTCCCCGCCCCATCGCCGGTGATTGTTGAAACCCGTGTCCCGAGAACCCATTCACGAACAGAAAATTCCCGATCTCTGGATGCGGACCAACAATCGCATTCTGGTCCAAGGTGTTGTAGGCATAGTTTCCAGCCCAGGACTGGATCAGCCTTAGCGCCTCGAACTGCGGGATCCGGTGGGCGATTGCCGGCCAGACTTTCTCCTCCCATAAGCTGTGATCCTGTGTAAAATCATCAGGATCAACCGCTGGATCATCGCCCGCTGGCGGGGAACCGGCCATGTAATAGCGGCCATCCGTGCGCACATGCACACCGCTTGGATCCACAGTCAAAGGCAAATCACAAGGCAAGGGGTTTTGCGCCTCGAACACATAGGTATAGCGTTTGCGCGGTTCGATCGGCACGTCCAACCCGGCCATCCGTGCCGTTTGGGCCGCGCGCGTACCGGAGGCATTCACAACAATGCCGACAGAAATTTCCTGCCCGCTCGCAAGTGTCACCGTTTGCACACGATCACCTGTACGCCCCATCGACACCACCGAATTACAGATGAATTCCACCCCCAACTGGCGCGCCTTGCGTCGCCACCAATCGAACATGGTGTTACCATCAAAATAGCCTTCGTCCACCGGATTGTGGCTTCCCAAAACGATATCGTCCAGATGATAAAACGGAAAGGCCACCGCCAGTTCTTCGCGAGAATAAAGCCGTGTTGCCGCGCCACAGGCCGTTTGCACCTGCTGATTTTTCTGTAATACCGCCGCCGCCGTGTCGTTGGCAGCCAGATACATATAGCCAAAACTATGCAGATGAATTTCCGGGGCTTCCGCATCGTTCATATGCTTGGGGAAATCACGCATAAATTCTGCGGCATAGCGGCTTATTTCGACATTGATCGCATTTGAAAACTGTTGCCGAACACAGCTGTTTGTATGCGCGGTACCAGAATTCTTGTAGCTCGGGTCGCGTTCAACCACCAATACCCGGCCCTGAAAATCCGGATTACTCGCCAGATGCCACGCCACAGACGCCCCGATCATGGCCCCGCCAACGATCACCACATCATAAACCAGACGCTGCGGGTTAACCGGATACAAGCTATTTGGTGTCATGCACGTACTCCCCAATTCCACTATTTTTTGGGCCAGCCGTCGCGAAAACACAAGACCTACGTAAGCAGATGTAATATTTCCGGCCAGCCATCATGCAGCATGTCTAAAGAAAGATAAATCAGAAACACCAGACCGATCCACGGAAGCCATCGGAACCGTGTCATCAAGCGCATGATAATATTGGCAAAAAATGCCATGAAAGCAATCGACAAAATCAACCCTAGCACCAGAAGTCCTGTATGTTCACGGGCAATCGCAGCAACAGCGACGACGTTATCAATAGACATGGAAACATCGGCAATCGTAATCGTCACCAGTGCTGCAATCAAGGTTTTCTGCGCGGGACCGTCTTGAGTGTTATCCTCCTGCACAGTATCCTGATGTTCTCTAAGCTCGTTATAAAACCGCCAACAGACTACGGCCAACAGAACCCCGCCAACAAACAGAATACCCGGAATGGCCAACAAGTAACTGGCCATAGCAGCAAAAAACACCCGCAGACCAGCAGCAAGCGCCATGCCCCAAAAGATTGCTTTTTTGCGTAGAGCAGCCGGCAAACCAGCGGCGGCCATACCGATAACCAACGCATTGTCACCTGACAGGAATACATCCGCCATGATAATTTTCAGAACGTCCAGAAAGTGATTCATTGCCGCTCCAAGCGTGCTGTAGGATTATCGCCAGCCCCCGGATGCCGGGACCAAGCC
>CAMZLM010000106.1 GCA_947311485.1 uncultured Paracoccaceae bacterium | reverse complement strand
TTACCGGAAATTCCCGCCAAAACACGTCAGGCAGCCCATACGCGGGCGGTTGACCTTGTAAGGCGTATCCGCAGCGATTCCAACCCTGCCCTGATGGAGGTTTTTCTGGCTGAATACGGTCTCTCCACGGATGAGGGTGTTGCGTTGATGTGCCTTGCCGAAGCCTTGCTGCGGGTACCGGATGCCGACACCATTGATGCGCTAATCGAGGATAAAATCGCGCCCAGCGCATGGGGGGAACACTTGGGGCATTCGTCTTCTTCATTGGTGAACGCATCGACATGGGCATTAATGTTGACCGGTAAGGTGCTGAAAGAAAGCGTAGATACGGGCGTTGCATCTGTACTGCGCAGCGCGATAAAACGTCTTGGAGAACCTGTCATCCGGGTTGCTGTGGATCGTGCCATTCGCGAAATGGGACATCAATTTGTTCTGGGTCGCACCATAAAAGAGGCCGTAAAGCGCGGAGCCGACCAGCAAAAACAAGGCTATACTTTTTCATACGATATGCTTGGCGAGGCAGCCATGACCGCCAAGGACGCGGCCCATTTCTATCAGGCCTATGCCGAGGCAATTGCAGAACTGGCCCCCTTTTGTACGTCCAGCGATATTCGTGAAAACCCCGGTATTTCGGTAAAACTCTCCGCGCTGCATCCCCGCTATGAACTTGGCCAGAAAAGCCGGGTTATGGCGGAATTGACGGTCCGCACATTGCATTTGGCCAAGCTGGCAAAAGAGGCGGGGATGGGCTTTAATATCGATGCAGAAGAGGCTGATCGGCTTGATCTTTCCCTCGATGTGATCGAAGCTGTGCTAAAGTCCCCTGATCTGCAGGGGTGGGATGGTTTCGGTGTCGTGGTGCAGGCCTATAGCAAACGCGCAAGCGGGGTGCTTGACTGGCTGTACACACTGGCAAAAAACCTTGATCGGCGCATTATGGTGCGGCTTGTCAAAGGTGCCTATTGGGACACGGAAATCAAACGCGCCCAAGTCGAGGGTCTGGCCGGCTTTCCGGTGTTTAGCCTAAAGGCAGAAACCGATGTCAGCTATTTGGGAAATGCCGCAAAGCTGCTGTCGATGACCGACCGGATTTACCCGCAATTCGCCACCCATAATGCGCATACGGTGGCTATGATACTCGAATTGGCGCAAGATAAACAATCGTTTGAATTCCAGCGTCTGCATGGCATGGGTGATGTATTACATGACATGGTGTTGCGCGATCACGGCACACGATGCCGGATCTATGCTCCTGTGGGCGCACACCGCGATTTGTTGGCCTATCTAGTGCGGCGGCTTTTGGAAAACGGGGCGAACAGCTCTTTTGTGAACCAGATCGTGGATACGGAAGTGCCCCCCGAAAACGTCGTTGCAGACCCTCAGGAAACACTGGCATCCCATGGTCACAGCGCGCCAGATGCGGTTATCCAGCCAAGCAAGCTTTTCGCGCCATCAAGAGAAAATTCACGCGGGCATGATTTGCGTGATGTTGTCGAGCTGGACAAACTAGACACCGCACGTGGGCCGTTTTTGGACACACACTGGTCTGGCACCCCCTTGATTTCAGGCGCGGTCGACGGGCAGAAACCTTTGTCGGTTTGCAATCCGGCAAACCCGTCTGAAACCGTTGGCAAAATTGTTTTTGCCACGCCTGCGGACGTGGCTCAGGCCATGAACGCTGCCAGTATCTGGGATGCGCCGACAAGCACACGGGCCACCGTGCTTCGGGATGGGGCGGATTTATACGAAGCACATTTTGGCGAATTGCTGGCTTTGCTGACACGAGAAGCCGGCAAAACCCAACTGGACGCCGTTGGCGAGTTGCGAGAGGCCGTTGATTTCCTGCGATACTATGCGGATCAGGCCGAACAACTCGGGGAGCGGCCTGCAAGGGGGCTGTTTACCTGTATTTCACCCTGGAACTTTCCTTTAGCCATTTTTAGCGGTCAAATTGGTGCGGCCCTCGCGGCTGGGAACGGGATATTAGCCAAACCGGCGGAATCGACCGGATTAATTGCCCACCGCGCAGTTCAGTTGCTGCACGAGGCCGGCGTACCGCGCGATGTTTTACAGCTTTTGTCCGGCACAGGTGGCGTGATCGGAGCGGCGTTGACTTCTGATCCGCGGATTGACGGGGTTTGCTTTACCGGCTCGACCGTCACCGCCCAGCATATCAATCGGGCCATGGCGCAAAATCTGGCACCGGATGCGCCGCTGATTGCAGAAACCGGCGGTCTGAACGCCATGATCGTTGACAGCACCGCACTGCCGGAACAAGCCGTGCGTGACATCATTACCAGCGCGTTCCAATCTGCCGGACAGCGGTGTTCTGCGCTGCGGGTTTTATACCTGCAAGAAGACATCGCAACGCCGTTGTTGAACATGCTGTACGGGGCCATGGATGAGCAAGTGATCGGTAATCCGTGGGATTTGGCAACGGACATCGGCCCCGTGATTGACCAAACCGCCGCCGCAAAAATCGTGAACCACATCGAAACAGCCCGCTATCAAGGGCGGGTGCTGAAAGAGTTGAAATCCCCGACGGGCGGAAATTTCGTGGCACCAACCGTTCTGAAGGTGAACGGTATCGGGGATCTCTCCGAGGAAATATTCGGCCCTGTTTTACATGTGGCGACCTTTCGGGCATCGGATCTGGATCAGGTAATCCGCGACATCAACGCGAGCGGATACGGTCTGACCTTTGGCATCCATTCCCGCATTGACGACCGCGTTCAGCAGGTGACCTCCCGGTTGCACGTGGGTAATATTTACGTGAACCGGAATCAAATCGGGGCCGTTGTGGGATCACAACCCTTCGGTGGCGAGGGGCTGTCCGGAACCGGACCCAAGGCAGGCGGGCCGTCCTATTTACCCCGTTTTCAACGCAGCGAAACCCGCCAGCAGGGGACAAGCCACGACCGTGCAGATCCCGCAACGTTACAGGCCGCCCTTTTGTCGGCGAAACGCACTGCAATTCCGCTGGGCGGTGAAACCCTGCCCGGCCCCACGGGGGAATCCAACCAATTGACCCGCTTTGGTCGGGGCGTGGTTTTATGTCTGGGGCCAACCGAAGCGGATTTCACGGCACAGGAAAATGCGTGCCGCCTCGCCGGATGCGAGCCCATACGATCCACCGGTTCCCTTGCGCCAGAAACCTTGCAAACGCTCACGGGATTTGATGCCGTGCTGTGCTACAGCGCACCCGAAGAATTGAGGAAAATTCGCGTGGCCCTATCGCTGCGAGACGGGGCAATCTTGCCGCTTATCTGTGAAATTGATCCGATGGAGCGCCTCACCATCGAGCGTCACATTTGCATCGATACAACGGCTGCAGGCGGGAATGCGGCGCTTTTGGCGCAGGCGGAATAAGTCATCCGAGGGGAATATCGTATTTCCCTCGGAGCGGCACTAAACCGTGACAGGTCCAGGCCGCTGAATGACCCGAAAATCCCAAACACCAGATTTGACATTAGCTCTGCCTTACATAAGAAACAACTTAATTGCCAAAAGCACAAAAATTAGCCCGAGTGTTGCATTAATTATCAGTGATACTTTTGGGTTAGGTATGAAAATCTTACCAAGTCTAGCGAACACTTGAGCAAAGATTATATTTGCAATTAATGCAACAAAGCAGAGTGTGAAACCGAGCATTAGCATCTGTGCAATAGGGGAAGCCCTTTCAGTGACAAATTGAGGAAGAAAAACTCCAAAAAATACTAGCACTTTTGGGTTTAATACATTGTTCAACAAGCCTGCAAAAAAAAGCTTTGAAAACCCGTCGGTTGGTATTTCAGGCCCATCCAGTGGCATATTAATTACTTTTCGTTTTAAAAGTGGCAAAATCATGTTTAACCCGAGCCATGCCAAGTACATCGCACCGAATGCCTTTATAACACTTCCTAGTAACATATTTGCATTGACTAAAGAGCCAAGTCCAAAAGCAACCACAAGAGTCTCAATGACACCGGCCGTAAATACGCCAATTGAAAATATTAACCCAAATTTAAATCCCTTGGCGGCTGAATATGCAGAAAGTAGGACTAAATCTGGTCCTGGAGAAATAATGAGGAAAAAAATTGCAGTGAGAAATGTTGGCAGAACCGATGTATCAATCATGATGTTCTCCTGGTTATGTAGCAAAGTTTTTCGGGCTTTCGTCCGAGCCTAAATTGTTGGAATGTTTTGCGGAGCGCATATACAGATTAACGGGACGGATCAATGACCGATTTCAAAGGGTTTCTGTCGCAAATTTTACGTTGCTGGCGTCATCGCAAGGTCTGTTCGCTGAGTAACGCTAAGGAGGAACATTTAGCGAACTTGGTTCATTTCGGATCTTCATCCCCACTTTCTCGCGTAGCTGAGGTGCAGTGGGCGCTCGCTTGAGCGTTCAGCGGCCCCAGAATCCCTGACATAATCGCCGGTGAGGTTGATATGTATCCAGCCCAAGGGCGAGACGTGCTTTAGCAAGCTTGGGTCGGCTTGTGCGAAACCTCGGCCGCATTGTTCAGGCCTTTGTGGCTACGGTGCTCCAGCCCCGGTGCCAGGTCGCGTTTTGCGGCTCCGTAAGACCGCAGCTTATCGGTGATCATAACCCTCGGCGTGCCATAT
>CAMZLM010000105.1 GCA_947311485.1 uncultured Paracoccaceae bacterium | reverse complement strand
TCATCAAGCACATGGCGATGAACCTGCTCAACAAAGCAAAAGACAAAAAATCCCTGCGCGTCATGCGTAAAAAGGCAGGATGGAATAATCGCTACCTTCTTCAGATACTCCGCGTGTGATGTTCATGCGATTCCCCTGCCATTCGGTGTTTACTTGCTTGGTCTATTCTTTGTGCCAATCAGGTTTGCGCTTTTCCAGAAAGGCCGAAACGCCCTCGGCGGTGTCGCGCATCATCATGTTGTCGGCCATCACCGTGCCGGTATAGGCGTAGGCCTCTTCGATGGGCATTTCGATCTGGTTGTAAAAACCCTCTTTGCCCAACCGGACGGCGGCCTGAAGCTTGGACGCCAGCAGTTTTGCCAATTCCATCGTGGTATCGTCGAGCTCCTCGATCGGGACAGATTTATTGATCAGGCCGACGGAAACGGCCTTGTCCGAATGAATGAACTGGCCGGTCGTCAGCATTTCAAAGGCTTGTTTCGCATGAACGTTCCGGCTCAGGGCAACCATCGGCGTAGAGCAGAACAGGCCGATATTCACCCCGTTTACCCCGAAACGGGTGTCATCTGCGGCAACCGCCAGATCACAGGTCGCAACCAATTGGCAACCGGCTGCTGTGGCGATACCGTGGGCCTGTGCGATAACGGGTTGGGGCAGTTTGCGGATCATCAACATGACCTCGGCGCATCGGGCAAACAGATCGCTGAAATAGGCGCGGCCCTTGTCTTCGGCTTGTCGACCGGCGGTCATTTCCTTGAGGTCGTGGCCCGCGCAAAACACTTTGCCAGCCCCCTTCAGGATAACAACGCGAATGGTTTCATCCTGCGCCAAGGACACGAATTGCGCCTTGAGCGCGGCCAACATGTCGTTTGACAATGCATTCAAGGATCGGGGGGTATTCAGCGTCAGCGTGGCAATAGCGCCAGTGTCGTTACGTAACAGGATGTCGTCGGTCATGGTTGCCTCTTGTTTTGATCAATTTTTTTTAGCAACCTAATACAGTGAACTACAAGGGGAAAGTCATGGCACTAAAAATGACGATCGAGGATATGCACCGTTTTTTGGCGGATGTTTTTCCAGCAGTGTGTGATATTTTCGAGGTTCAGGCCATGAGCGAAGAAGAAATCACCGTGCGGATGAAGGTATCCGAGAGGGATATTCGCCCCGGTGGTACCGTTTCGGGGCCGACGATGTTTACCTTGGCGGATGTGTCCTATTATCTGGCGACACTTTCGCATATTGGTCCCAAGGCGCTGACGGTGACCACCAGTTGTGCAATTGATTTCATGCGCAAACCGGCCGCCACGGATTTGATCGCCAAGGCGCGGGTGTTGAAGCTGGGCAAGGTGCTGAGTGTGGGGGATGTGATGATTTATTCCGTCGGGATGGATAAACCGGTGGCGCATGCCAACCTGACCTATTCCATCCCCAAGGGGTAGAGGAGCGGCGCGAGCGGGGATATTCCGGAATTTTTCTGGGGTATAATAATACCATATTTGTAAGTATCTGATAATAGGGCATTAAATCACAACTTGCCGCGTTGACTTGTGCTGCGTTATCCCGGATAACCCCCCAATCAGATTCCCGCAGGTGTTTTGGCCTGCGACAAACCGAAGTGTATGGAACAAACACATGAAAACTTTCTCAGCAACACCTGCTGATATTGACAAAAAATGGCTGATTATCGATGCAGAAGGCATCGTTCTTGGCCGCTTGGCGTCGATCATCGCAATGCGCCTGCGTGGCAAACACAAGCCGACTTTTACACCTTCCATGGATATGGGTGACAATGTCATCGTAATCAATGCGGACAAGGTTCAGCTGACCGGCAAAAAACGCAGCGACAAAATCCATTACTGGCACACGGGTCATCCGGGCGGGATCAAACAGCGGACTGCTGGCCAGATCCTCGAAGGTAAATTCCCCGAGCGTCTGCTGGAAAAAGCTGTTCAGCGTATGCTGCCCGGTGGCCCGCTGTCGCGCGCCCAAATGAAAAATCTGCGGATTTATGCCGGTGTTGACCACCCGCATGAGGCTCAGAACCCTGAAGTTGTGGATGTTAAATCCATGAACAAGAAAAATACGCGGAGCTGAGACTGATGACTGATGAAATCAAGTCCTTGGACGACCTGAAAGACGCTGTTGAAACTGTAGAAGTTGCAGCAGAACCTGTAATCACCCGCGAACCTGTTCGTGACGAACTGGGCCGTTCCTATGCGACCGGCAAACGGAAAGATGCGGTAGCCCGTGTCTGGATCAAGCCGGGTTCCGGCAAGGTCATCGTCAACGGTCGCCCGCTGGAAGTGTACTTTGCCCGTCCGGTTCTGCGCATGGTTCTGAACCAGGCGTTCGAAGTTGCCGGTGTTGAAGGTGAATTCGACGTGATGGCAACCGTAAAAGGTGGCGGCCTCTCCGGTCAGGCCGGCGCGGTAAAGCACGGTATTTCCAAGGCTCTGCAGCTTTATGAACCATCCCTGCGTGCGCCACTGAAGGCCGCTGGCTTCCTGACCCGCGACGCGCGTGTTGTTGAACGTAAGAAATACGGTCGTCGCAAGGCGCGTCGTAGCTTCCAGTTCTCCAAACGTTAAGTCCGGTTTGCGAAAAAATTTGGAAAAGGCCTTGCAATTGCAGGGCCTTTTTTGTTTCTGGCATTTATCGCCACAGGCCGGCTGTTTTGGCTGGTGAATGGGGATGCCGCGCGGTATCGACAGGAAAGAAACCGGAAAGAGCATGAGTTTAGACGCTAAAATTGCCCGAGAAATCAGTTACGCCACGTCGGTCAAGGGACCGGTCGGGCGGGCCTTTGTGCGCACAGTCGAAAATATCACCGGCCGTCCGCGGTTGATCCGCATGGCGCAAGGCTATGATGAAAATGTCGCCCGTGGCGAGGATTTCTGGCAGGTGATGCTGCAAAAATATGGCGTTGATCTGGAAATTGTGGCCGGTGCATTGGATAATATTCCTTCCGAAGGGCCATTGGTGTTGGTGGCAAATCATCCGTTCGGCATTCTGGACGGCATGATCATGGGGGCATTGCTCTCGCAGGCGCGTGGCGGGGATTTTAAAATTCTGGCGCATAACGTGTTTCAACGGGCCGAGGAAATCAATCGGGTGATCCTGCCGATCAGCTTTGATCAAACCAAAGAGGCGATGAAGCTGAACCTGAGCACCCGCAAGGTGGCGTTGCAATATCTGAACGAGGGCGGGGCGATCGGTATTTTCCCGGGCGGCTCGGTGGCGACCTCTGACGGGCCTTTCGGCATGCCGATGGATCCACGCTGGCGGCGGTTCACGGCCAAGCTGGTCGCGAAATCGGGGGCAACGGTGGTGCCGGTGTATTTTGACGGACGTAACGGGCGGTTGTTCCAAATTGTGAGCCAGTATAGCGATGTTCTAAGAAAATCCTTGCTAATCAACGAGTTTCGCAAGGCAATTAAAGGAAAGACCCGTTTGGTTATTGGTGACCCGTTGACACCGGAGGCATTGCAGCCGTTTCACAAAGACCAACATGCCTTGATGGATTTTTTGCGCGAGTCTACTTTTGCTTTATCTCCCAAGCCTTTGAAAAAACGCCATTATGGCAAGGAGTTCGATGACTGATGCCGGTTGGAATATTTGATAGCGGGCTGGGCGGATTGACCGTGTTTAGTGAAATCCGCAAGCGGATGCCTGGGCAGCCGTTGTTGTATCTGGGCGACAATAAACACACGCCTTACGGGGTGCGCGATGCCGAGGATATTTACCGGCTGACCGTGCAAAATACGCAGGCCTTGTTCGATCGGGGCTGTGATCTGGTGATTTTGGCCTGCAACACGGCCTCTGCCGTGGCGTTGAAGCGGATGCAGGAAACATGGATTCCGAAGGACAAGCGGGTTCTGGGCGTGTTTGTCCCGATGATCGAGGCCGTTTCCGAACGTATGTGGGGCGACAATTCCCCCCCGCGCGAGGTCACCGTTAACCAGTTGGCGTTGTTTGCGACACCGGCCACGGTGGCCAGCCGCGCGTTTCAGCGGGAATTGTCATTTCGGGCGATTGGCGTGGATGTCGAGGCACAGCCCTGTGGCGGGCTGGTGGATGCGTTGGAAATGAACGATCTGGAACTGGCCGAGGCCATGGTCCATTCCCATGTTTCTGCCCTGTTACGCCGGATGCCAAAACCGGACGCGGCGGTTCTGGGCTGTACCCATTATCCGATTTTGGAGCATGTCTTCCAAGAGGCATTGGGACCGGAGATTTCGGTTTATTCGCAAGGCAAGCTGGTTGCTGCCAGCCTTGAGGATTATTTGCAGCGTCATCCCGAAATGGTCGGGGCGGCGGGGCCAACACGCTGTTTGACCTCGGGCGACCCCAAGGACGTGAGCATCGCCGCCACCCGGTTTTTGGGCCATTCTGTGCAGTTCGAGAGCCTTGAGGGGTAAGGCGCGCCGCGCGGAGGTGTTTTGAAAAATGAAAACGGACGCGCGCAGTTTTTTCAAAGAGGGCGTCAAGGTCTTTGCCGCGGCTGTTCGCGGGTTTAACCTTCGCGATGGCGAGGTTCAGGCCGGCTATATTGCCTATGCGCTGATGCTTGCAATATTTCCGTTTCTGATTTTTGCTGTGGCATTGACTGGCTGGATGATCGGGGCGGAACGCTCCGCCGAGGCTATTCAGGTTTTGTTTGAATTTGCGCCGGATTATCTGGCCGAAGTTCTGGAGCCGGAAGTGGCGCGTGTGTTGGGGCAGCGTCACGGGTTGTCTACCCTGTTTATTCTGCTGGCCATCTGGGCTGCAATGCGGGCGGTCGAGGCCGTGAACAAGTCGTTTGACGGGATTTACGGCGAGCGGCCGGGCGGGGTCTGGCTGGTGCGCAAGGCCAAGGCGCTGGTGGTGGTTGTGGGGGCCGCAATCGTGGCGGTGGTGTTGGGAATGTCGATCCTGTTGGCACCGGTGTTGATTCATTTGGTCGAGCGTTACACAACCGTTGAACTGCCCCAAAACCTGTTGATTCTGCGCTATGGCGTTGGTTTTAGCGCGCTTTACGGATTTTTATGGGTGATGCACTGGTTTTTGCCCAACAGCCACGCACAGGGATATGCGATTTGGCCGGGGGCTTTGCTATCGACGGTTTTGTGGGTGGTCATGGCCACGGGCATGTCGGTTTATCTGGCTTATGCGGGTAATTATTCTGTGACATACGGGGCCTCAGGGGAATCGCATGACCATCACACGCGGAGTATCTGAAGAAGGTAGCGATTATTCCAGCCTGCCTTTTTACGCATGACGCGCAGGGATTTTTTGTCTTTTGCTTTGTTGAGCAGGTCCATCGCCATGTGCTTGATGACTGCAAAATTCTTCGGGGCCTGATCCT